>CADBMH010000221.1 GCA_902795705.1 uncultured Lachnospiraceae bacterium
AGAGAGGGGAAAAGCCCGGAGGGGCATATCGGAATCGGAAACGTGAATCAGCGTCTGCGCATTTTATACGGAGAGGGATATGGTGTGCGGATCGACAGCGAATTAAACAAGGGAACCAGGGTGCTGCTTTCGTTTCCGGAATGAATGGCAGCGGTGATCTGGTCATTATTGAAAATTTGTATCGGGAAATGGAAAGCTGCAGAACGGTTTTGTGAAAACTGCTATAAAAAAGTGTATTTTTTTATGAAAAATGCACTTTTTTTGGTTGAAAGTTGCGATTTTTTATGAAAAGTGCAATTTTTTGGGTAAAAATATCCAAAAAATATGGTTACTTTTGTGAAAAATTATGGTATAATCGTATCGTAGTTGTGTAATTATGCACAAATTTAAGTATGAGGAGGAATAAGGTAATGAGAAAATCATTCAAAAAAATGATTGCCGGAGCGCTTACCGGAGTGATGGCACTTTCACTCTCGCTCGGGCTGGCAGGAAATATCGCCAGTGCAGATGTCAGTAAAGCGGGCAAAGAGGCTGCCAAAAAGGAATACGATCCAAGTGGTACATACCATGCGTATATCGGCTTCCAGCAGACAGGAAACTGGATTTTCCGTGATGAATGGACGCATCCGGAAAGCGGTCTGAACGGAACGAGCCTTGAGGAAGGTATGGATGGTGTCGGACTTCGTTCCGATGCGGAGTATAAGCCGCTCATTGATTCGGAAAAGACACAGAAGTTAGACTGGAATACGGATGTCCTTAGATCCAGCGATTATCCGTTCAAGGTCGATGGTGAGATCCATGATGCGGAGATCAAAGGAAATGGTACATATACCGTAAAGATCGACGGATTGAATGGAATCTTAAATGATTTTAAGGCAGATGATACAAGTCCGGATGATGTAAAGCTTTCCATGATCTATGTAAATACGGACATTCCGCTTGCTGCGCTTGATCAGGGACTTAAGATCACAAATGTGAAGCTGCTTTTAGATGGTAATGAGTACAGCGGGCTTCCTGCAGATACCTTCTATCCGTCTGAGTATAATGACGAGTCAAAGCTGGTCCGCTTTGATGCAGTAAATACCTATCAGACGAATCAGGGTGCTTATCCGGACGGCCCGACCGATGTGGCTCCGCAGCCGACGGATTCTTTGGCAATCCAGTTCGATGTAGAGGGAATGGCACAGGATAATCCGGATGCAGTAGCAGAGGAACCGGCAGCGGCAGAGTCCTCAGGAAGTGATGCAAATGCTTCCGGCGGTTCCGCAGCAGCTTCCGATGATGATACACCGAATGGCATCCCGGGTTCAACGGTTGTTATCGTGGTTGTCATTCTTGTTGCCGTGGTTGCAGTAATTACGGTAGTAATGAATCTGACAAAAAGAAAAGATGAATAATTGAGGGAGATAGAACAAGGAGGCCTTTTATGAAAGATGAAAAGACAGAATTAAGCGGTTCTTTGAATATTGCCTATATGATTCAGAGAATCCTGATCGTTTTAGTGGCCGGTCTGATGTTTTTCCCGTTTATGAACCCGGCGAGGATCTGCGGAATGATCAGTGATAAGATTTCAATCTTTACCTCTGCGATTTCTTACGGAACCTTGACGGATGATCTGGGAAGAGCAATTGAACAGGGCTGGGTGGATGAAACCGTATTTTTCATCCTGTTTGCAGGTGCGTTATTGGCACTGCTTGGAATTATTGCGACAGGTGCGGGTGCATGTATGTCGCTCGGAAATCTGAAATTTAAAAGAACGGGTGCGCTGATTACGCTGCTCGGAGGCGTTGTAGAGCTTGTCGGATATGTGATCTGCTTTGTATCCTATAATATGTTAAACAGCGGTGATATGACACCGACACAGTTTGCAAGCAAGCTGGAAAAGAAGATCGAGCCGATGTTTCCGTCCGGTGTATTTGTTTACGGTGCGGCAGCAGTTGTAGTTATTCTGATCGCACTGCTTCTTCTTGCAAAGCTTCCGAAGCCGGAGGCGGAGGAGAAGTATGAGATGGAATCAAAGTATAAACTGTTCTTAATGTTTTTACCATTTGCGTTCCTGGCATTTTTGTTCTGCTACCTGCCGCTTTATGGCTGGAGATATGCATTCTTCGATTACAACCTCGGAGATTCGCTTTCCATGGACAAATTTGTAGGAATGAAGTGGTTTGGATATCTTTTTAAGAATTCGGCGACCAGAAATCAGGTGGCGCAGGTTATTATCAATACACTTGGTATCAGTGGTTTAAATATCATTACGCAGTGGTTGCCTATGGTATTTGCCGTATTCCTTTGTGAGATGGGAAGTATGAAATTCCGTCGTTTCGTGCAGGCGTTTACGACGATTCCGAACTTCATTTCATGGGTACTTGTGTATGCGGTAGCACTTTCTATTTTCTCTACCGACGGATTTATCAATACCTTCAGTAAGTCCATCGGACTTCTTGCCGAGGATGCTCAGGGTAAGAACTATCTGATGGGAGACCACTTTACATGGGTAAAAATGTGGGCGTGGGGAACATGGAAAGGTGTCGGCTGGAGCGCAATCATCTACATCGCCGGTATTTCCGGTATCGACCAGTCTCTGTATGAGGCGGCGACCGTGGACGGCGCGGGACGATTCCAAAAGATCTGGCATATTACAATGCCCGGACTTCTGCCGACGTTCTTCGTACTCCTTTTGATGGCGATCGCAGGTATTTTGAGTAATGGTCTTGACCAGTACCTGGTATTTGCGAATGCGGATAATATGGCACATATCAATGTCCTTGATCTCTATGTGTATAACTTAGGTCTTGGAGATGGTAACATACCACTGTCAACCGTGGTGGGTGTCTTTAAATCGGTCATCAGTGTGATCTTGCTGTTTAGTGCGAATGCATTGTCAAAAGCACTGCGTGGCGAGAGCATAGTTTAGGAGGTGAGTACACATGGCAAAAACAGCGCAGGAAAAAATTGATGCGAAAAAGGAAAAAGAATATTATAAAAAGCATAAGAAAATGTATCGTACGACGCCGGGCGATGTTGTATTCAACGTGATAAACTATTTATTCTTCGGAGTATTTACGGTTAGTTGTATTTTCCCGTTCTATTATCTGTTTATCAATACGATTTCAGATAATGAACTGGTTCGAACCGGTCATGTCAATTTCTACCCGATGATCGTCAAGGGCGGGAAGAACATTTTCGGTATTATGTTTAATAACTATGTAGCACTTAGGGAGGTAAGTGACCTTGCGAGAGCTTTTATCGTTACGATTTCGAGAACTATCATCGGTACGATCCTCATGGTACTTGCATCTGCATTTGTAGGTTATCTGGTTACACAGCAGGAGATGTGGCACAGAAGCTTCTGGTATCGTTTCCTCGTAATTACGATGTATTTCAATGCAGGTTTGATCCCGATCTACATGAATATGGAGCTTTTAGGACTTACGAAAAACTATTTGGTATATATTCTTCCGGCAATTGTTCAGCCGTATAATATCATATTGGTGAAAACCTATATAGAATCGATACCGGGAGAACTGGAGGAAAGTGCATTTATTGACGGTGCATCCTATATGCAGGTGTTCAGTAAGATCATATTCCCACTGAGCAAGCCAATCCTTGCTACGATCGCGATTTTCGGTGCGGTAGGACATTGGAACTCTTTCCAGGATTCCCTTTTGTATATGAAGGGTGATACAAGTCTTATGACCTTACAGCACAGGTTGTATGATTATCTGACACAGGCATCTGATATCGGAAGCCTGATGAGCCAGGGTGTAGATACCGCAACGGCAGCTCGTAAGATGGAAGAGGCACTGAATGCAAAGGTTATCCGTTATACCATTTCCATGGTATCGGTTATCCCGATCTTCTTAGTATATCCGTTCATGCAGCGGTACTTTGAGAAGGGTATTATGTTAGGTGCCGTAAAAGGATAGGAGAGATGTATATTGTGGAGAAATTCAGGTAAAAAGACATTGTCCCTGGTTCTTACCGCAAGTATTCTTTTTGGTACAGTCGGTCTGACCGGATGCGGCACATCGGAAAAGGAAAAAGAGCCTGTAACTTTAGAAGTATACAGTATGCTGGCGAATTATTCCGGTGTGCAGACCGGCTGGATAGCGGATATTTTGAAAGAAAAATTCGGTATCAAATTAGACATTATCCCGCAGGGGAATAATGAATTTGAAACCAGGCAGGCGGCGGGAAATTTAGGAGATATTATTGTCTTCGGCGGCAATAGTGATCAGTATGCGGCAGCGGTCAGGGACGGACTTTTGTACGATTGGGATCAAGGAAATCTTTTGTCGAAGGAAGGCTCCTATATTAAGGAACACATGCAGGATGCTCTGGAGAAGAACCGGACATTGACATCCACGATTACTGATGGGCAAAGCGATGTCCTTTATGGCTTTGGTCATGATGTGGCAACTTCAAAGGAAGATCATTCTTCGTTTTTTTATACATGGGATTTAAGATGGGATGTATATAAGGAATTAGGGTATCCGGTCGTTAAGGATCTCGAAGACTATGAAAAGCTTATGGTGGATATGTGTAAGCAGTGTCCGACAAATGATGAAGGGCAGCCGACCTATGCGGTTTCTATCTGGCCGGACTGGGATGATGCCATGGTCATGTATGTCAAATCAACTGCTACGGCATATTACGGTTATGATGAATTGGGAATCGGACTGTATGATCCCGATACCGGAGATTTTCACGGTGCATTAGAGGAAAACGGACCATATCTTGAAATGTTAAAGTTTTACAATAAGCTTTATCAGGATGGAATTTTAGATCCGGAATCCGTCTCGCAGGACTACAAAATGTCTACTGCCAAGGTAAAAAGCGGTACAACGATGTTTTCTATTTTTGACTATGCCGGAAGAGCCGGATATAACCAGTCCAAGCATACTGAGAAGGGAAAGATAATGCTCAGTATGCGTCCGGAAGATGCATCACCGCTTGCATATGGCATGAATACGGCAGGTGGGGAGCGCATTTGGACGATCGGTTCACAGACGAAGTATCCGGAGCTTTGCATGAGGCTTTTAAACTGGCTGTGTACACCGGAGGGAAGATTGACGGTAGAGTATGGACCGAAGGATCTTTGCTGGAAGTATGATAAGCAGAAAAATACAAGCTTAACGGAGCTGGGGCTTCAATGCAGGAAGAGCAGCGATACGAAGATAGGCAATGGATATAAAGGAAATTTCGGTGATGGAATCCTTAAGATTGCCAATACTACCTGGGCGCTTGACTCAGAGAATCCGGAGTCAAATGGAGAAACCTATAATTATCTGACCTGGAAAAAGACCTCAGAAAGCTCTGCCAGTGAGATAGAGAAGGATTGGCAGGAACATGCCGGCTATGCAAATGCGGAGGAGTATCTGAATGCCGGAAAGCATAAGATATCGGGAGAGTATACGATGGCAGAAAAGCCGGATAATGTAAAAGCAGTATGGAAAAAGGTCACGACGAAGTTAAGGGACTATTCATGGAAAGCTATTTATGCTACTTCAGACAAAGAATACGATGTAATTGTCGATGAGATGCTTAGGGAGTGTAAAGAAGAAGGATATGAGACATGTGCTTCCTGGTGTAATGAGGAGGCAAAAAATCGCTACGCTGATTCAAAGTAGCATGAACAGAATTTTTGCTGCGAAACAAAATGAGAATGGAGAAGAAAAGTGAGAGATTTTTTTGGCGTGGACGGACCGCTTTACCGGTTTTTAACAAAGTTCTACGATATTTTAAAATTAAACTTCATGTGGCTTATTTTCGGTGGAGTAGCAGAATTTGCAGCTTGTTCGGTGTTATGTGACTATTATAGGATCTCACCGGGAAGTTATCTGTATTTGATCTGTTTTATCCCACTGGTTCTGATTGGACCGGCGACAGCAGCAGCTTTTACCATCACGCTTCGCATGGTGGATGAAAAAGAGGGATATATCGGGAAACCGTTTTTGCAAGCATATAAGGATAACTTCGGCAAAGGCATGATCTTAGGCCTTGTAACGCTGGTGGCGGTATTTGCAATCATGATCGACTTTTGGGTGTATACACAGACGGATCAGTTTGCATTTATGATCTTAGGTATCGTGGCGACGATTTTTATTCTTTCGCATCTGCTGTTTGCGTATCCGCTGCAGGCGAGATATGAAAATACAATCGTGAATACACTTCGGAATTCGCATGCGATTTCGTTCCGGTATTTTAAGAGATCGCTTCCGATGCTTTTGATTCTGATTGCTTTGGTTGTGGTTTTTCTATGGAATTTTGTAACAATATTTCTAGGAATCCTCATTGGACCATGTACCTTGTTCTATATGATCAGTTCAACCTCGATGTATGTATTCAGACAGATTGAACGTGAAAATAATAATATGGAGCAGGAGAGGGCTTCCGGAGAGACTTCTGAAAGGGAAGCTTTAGAAAAAGAAATATAACTTTTAAGGAGGTAACTGGTAATGAAAATGAAACATCTATGGAAAAAAATGTTATCTGTAGTATTGGCCGGAACAATGGTTGTCGGTATGACAGCAGGAGTATCCGGATGTGGACACAGAAAAAAAACCGGAACGATTACGCTTGACTGTTTTTCACAGCTTGCGAACTTCTCCGGACTTCAGGGCGGCTGGATGGCTGATATCCTGAAGGAAAAATTCAATGTAAAGTTAAATATTATTCCGAATGGTTCCGGCATTTTGCAGACACGTATGCAGGAGGGTGACCTTGGTGATATCGTAATCTGGGGTAATGATGCAGATGACTACCAGAAAGCGGTTAAGAACGGTCTTTTGTTTGACTGGAACGAAGATGATCTTTTGAAAGAGGAAGGTCCGTATATCTATGAACATATGCAGGATGCATTAAAGAAAAATTCCGAGCTTACGAAAAAGGCAACAGACGGAAAGGATGATGCAGTATACGGCATCGGCGATTCCGTTGCTACAACGAATGAGGATCACCAGATGTTCTTCTATAACTGGGATCTTCGCTGGGATATCTATAAGCAGCTCGGATATCCGAAGGTAAAAACCTTAGATGATTTCCAGCAGTTACTTGTTGATATGCAGAAGGCATGCCCGAAGGACGATTCCGGAAACAGAACCTATGCGGTTTCTCTCTGGCCGGATTGGGATGTGGACTATGTCATGTATGTAAAGGCTACGGCAACTGCATGGTACGGCTATGATGAACTGGGTATCGGTTTGTATGATCCGAAGACCGGTAAATATTATGATGCTATGATGAAGGACGGTCCTTACTTAGAGATGCTTAAGTTCTATAACCAGTTATTCCAGAAGGGACTTGTGGATCCGGACTCCATGACACAGACCTATGATAAGATGATTGAAAAGGTACAGAATGGTGGAGTTTTATTCTCACTGTTTAATTACAGCGGTTCCTTAGCATTTAATAAGGATAAGCATACCTCTGCGGGAAAGCTGATGTATCCGTTTGCTCCGGAGGATGCAAATCCGATCGTATATGGTATGAATACGCAGGGTGGTAACCATCCAACCTGTATCGGTGCCAAGACCGAATATCCGGAATTATGTATGAACATCTTAAACTGGTTCGTAACTCCGGAGGGCCGCATGACCTATGGCTTCGGACCTCAGGGAATTACCTGGGATTATGATGAGGAAGGCAACACAAGCTTCACAAAGTTAGGTAAAGAGTGCCATACGAATGAGAAGACCGTGATAGGAAATGGTTACAAGGGAACCTATCATGACGGTGTACCTCAGTTTGCAGTTTCTACATGGGCTGTGGATGCGCAGAATCCGGATTCTAATGGCGAGACCTACAACTCTGATAACTGGAAGAGTGAGCAGAGTCAGGCAAGCTCTGCGATTGAGCAGGATTGGAGAGATAAAAACGGCTGCAACAGTATTAATGAGTATTTTGAAAACAGAGGAAAATATACGGTTTCACCGGGTACTTCCTTTGCCCTTGCCCAGAAGGATAATGACTTAAAGACAACATGGTCACAGGTTACAACAGAGATCAAGACTTCAAGCTGGAAGGCGATTTATGCGAAGAATGATAAAGAATTCCAGAAGATTGTAGACAGCATGATCGAAAAGACCAAGACCTATGGCTATGATAAGTGTCTCAAGTGGGCCAAAGAGCAGGCAGCAGAGCGCTATGCGTTAGAGCAGGAGGCTACGGCAGCAAGCTCAGCGGCTGCTGAATCAGAAGGCTGATTGACAGATTGTTGAAAGTTTTATTATTACTTGTTTCTCATATTATATAAAGAGAAAACCCGGAGGCAGGTATTGTCTTCGGGTTTTTTCGTTTGTAATAGCAGGTTTCACAAGAATTTATAAAAAAGTGTTGACATTACGGTATATTTATAATATAATACTAATTGCGTCGCGATGAGACGGTCGAAGATATTCGATTCGGGGTGTGGCTCAGTTTGGCTAGAGTACCTGATTTGGGATCAGGGGGTCGCAGGTTCGAATCCTGTCACCCCGATTTTATGCGAC
>CADBMH010000222.1 GCA_902795705.1 uncultured Lachnospiraceae bacterium
AGAGATTGCGATCCCCGCCACACTGTATTCTCCGCGCAGCCTTACCGACACAGGAAGGATCTCATGAGTATCATTGATCACCGCAGATACCACTCTGCCTGCCGCCGCGGCCACACCATAGGCCGTGAACCCTTTCACCGCGATCATCTTCCCCGCGGCGGAACGGACATGCTCCGACAGCTTCTTCTGCCTGACGGAAGTATTGTCCCCCACCTCCATCGCCAGATAGTCATCCAGTGACATTCCAAGGATGCGGATGGAACTCCATATCACGCATGAACTGTCCCCATGCTCACCCAATACAAACATATCCGTGGAATTCACAGACACATCCAAAAGAGATGCAACAAACCGCTTCAGTCTCGCCGTATCCAGTAATGTCCCTGTCCCGATTACCTTCTCTCTGGGAAGCCCCATGGTTTCCTGAATGACCACCGTAATGACGTCCACAGGGTTGCTCAGCACAACGATGATGGCATCCTTGTTTACTTTCGCCACCTCTGCAAAAATATCCCTGGCAATCTTTGCATTCTGCTCTACAAGCTCCAGCCGGCTCTGTCCGGGTTTCTGTCCGACTCCGGCCGCATAGATCAGAACATCAGCCCCTTCGGCTGCATCATAGCCACCATAGGTAAGCTTCACCGTCGGTACAGTCGCCAGAGCCTCCGCATCCATGAAGTCCTCTATCTCGGCCTGAAGCTTCTCCTGACTCCTGCCAATCAGCACCAGTTCCTGAATCTCCCGCTGCTTTTGGAGCTCCCTGAATGTTGCCATGCCTACATTTCCGTTTCCGATTACCGCTACCTTCATCACAATTCTCCATTTCATTACCTTAATTTTTATTTTTATAAAATCACCGCATCCAATATCACCATCACACTTCCCCATTATCAAGAAACCTTTATCGTCTTGATCTTCGACCATGATGAGCAGAATTTCTCCCCTTTAATTGTTTTGTATGTACGAATGCGAACAAAGTATTTTTTCCTGCTTTTTAACCTTGTCACCTTCTTTGATGTTTTCTTAAATCCATTTACGGACACCATTTTATTCTTAGTGAAACTTTTGCTGTTCGCAAACTGAACCTGATATCCTGTGATATGTGCCTTTGACATTTTTGCCGTCTGCTTTTTCCACATGACAGTAACAGCTCTTTTGGAAGCCTTTAATCTTTTTATGCTTGTTCCCTTTGGATTGATCTTATATGTCGCCCTGGTGGTTCCCGTATAATTATCCTTACCTGTTATAGTAACAGTATAAACTCCGACATTTCTTGACGATGCGTTCGACCATTTGACTGTATAATCAGTTCCGGCAGTCAGAGTTTTTCCACCGATCGTTTTAATCGCAGGTTTATTAATTTTACCATTATATGTAAAATTCTTTTTTAACAAGACAACCTTCGCATCTTTAATACTGTATTTAGCCGTTGCAATATCCTCGGGCAATGTCTCATCTTTTGTCTCTGTCTCATCTTTAGTGCCGTCTCCGGTCTCTGTCTCGTCCTCAAGCATATATGTATCATAATATTTATCATATAACCCAAGGCAGGCATCTGCACCCGGATTGGAAGATAACGCCTTCTCTATTACAGTCTCCCATGAGCCGTATTTTTCATAGAGATATTCCGGTGTTGGTCCATTTTCATTGCCGTATGTCGCAAGATTACTGGCTTTTACTATTTCCAGTCCCTCGGGGTCATCCTTGTACGCTTCGAGACGAAGCTCATTGCGGCGTGTACTGACTGCACGAGCGATTTCCTCTGTCTCTTTACCGGCAGCCCTCATATCAGAAATCATAACATACAACTCCTGCATACTTTCATGATACTCTTCCCTCACCTGTTTCATCTCAGCAACAAATTCCCGGTCACTCCAGTCATACTGAGCATATCCACCCAGTCTCGTTGACTCAGGATTCGGTGAATATCCATACACGGCATTACTATCTACGATAATGTCCTTCGCAGCTTTAGGATTTTTCATAGGATCATGTATATACCCTTCAAAAGCTGCCGTCTCTGTCAGAATTATATTCTGATTCCCTGTCACTGTTTCCCGGATCTCCTGTGGGTAATCTACCGCATAGACAGGAACCTCCCCTACAGTACTTACGAGCAGTGCAGTTGTCACGACTGCCGCCAAAATTCTTATTTTTTTCATAATCTCCTCCTTTTTTATATCATAGTTAATAATATCCTCCACTTTTTTTACATCAGACAGTTTTAGTTTCTTCACTCTAAGACCTCTATCGTACAGCAGTGCTTCTTTCCCGAATCCTCTCTGTCATAGCTGATGCCTACTAAAAGAATATCTCCGTCAAAGCCTTTTAGCGCATCCGGATAGTTCCGGTCCTTGATCTGATGGATTGCCGTCTCCAGTGTGTCCTCCCACTTTAACTCGATGATCAGTGCCGGGTACTCCGAATATTTTTTGGGGAGATACACGATATCAGC
>CADBMH010000223.1 GCA_902795705.1 uncultured Lachnospiraceae bacterium
CAAAAACTTGACATATTGACTAATACAGTATAAAATTGTATTGTTGTGTAGTTTACAATGAAAATTTAATAAGGAGGTGCTCCTGTTCAATGTTGACAACAATTATTGTTGCCATTGTGGTTGCACTTGTTTCTATCGTTGTAACGACCTTGATTGCAGGAAATATGGCTGTCCAGAAATATAAGGACGGCGAAGAAGCAAAGCTTGGTGATGCGGAAACGAAAGCGCGGAACATCATTGATGAGGCGTTGAAGACTGCAGAAACAAAGAAACGCGAGGCTTTGCTTGAGGCAAAGGAGGAAGCGCTCAAAAATAAAAATGAAATTGAGCGCGAGTCTAAGGAAAGGCGTGCGGAAATCCAGCGATATGAAAAGAGAGTGTTAGCTAAGGAGGAGGCTCTGGATAAGAAATCGGATGTTTTAGAACGGAGAGAAGCGAAATTAAATGCAAAGGATGCCGATTTGGATAAGCAGAAAAAAGAATTGGCGGAAATTAAAAATAGTCATTTAAAGGAGCTTGAAAAAATTTCCGGATTAACAACCGAACAGGCAAAGGAATATTTGTTAAAATCTGTTGAAGAAGATGTGAAGCATGAAACTGCAGTCCTTGTTAAGGATATGGAGCGGAAGGCAAAGGAAGAAGCTGACAAGAAAGCAAAGGATTATGTTGTAACTGCCATACAGCGCTGTGCTGCGGATCATGTGGCAGAGACAACGATTTCGGTAGTACAATTACCGAATGATGAAATGAAGGGTAGAATCATTGGTCGTGAGGGTCGGAATATCCGTACGCTTGAGACCATGACAGGGGTTAATCTTATTATTGATGATACACCGGAAGCGGTTGTATTATCAGGGTTTGACGGGGTTCGAAGAGAAATTGCAAGAATTGCTCTTGAAAAATTGATTGTCGATGGAAGAATTCATCCGGCCAGAATCGAGGAGATGGTGGAAAAGGCCCAGAAGGAAGTGGAGTCTATGATTCGTGAAGAAGGAGAGGCAGCCACTTTGGAAGTGGGCGTTCACGGCATCAATCCGGAATTGATTCGTTTGTTAGGAAGAATGAAATTCAGAACCAGTTACGGACAAAATGCATTAAAGCATTCTGTTGAGGTTGCACATCTGTCCGGTCTGCTTGCCGGTGAGATCGGTGTAGATGTTCGTACTGCAAAAAGAGCTGGTTTGTTGCATGATATTGGTAAATCGGTCGATCAGGAGATGGAGGGAACTCATGTCCAGATTGGTGCGGAGCTGTGTCGGAAATATAAAGAGTCCGATATTGTTATTAATGCAGTTGAGGCGCATCATGGTGATGTGGAGCCGAAATCATTGATCGCCTGCATCGTACAGGCAGCCGATACAATCTCTGCAGCCCGTCCGGGTGCGCGGAGGGAAACACTGGAAACATATACAAACAGATTGAAACAGTTAGAAGATATTTCTAATAGCTTTAAGGGCGTGGACAAGTCATTTGCGATTCAGGCAGGTCGGGAGGTACGGGTTATGGTACTGCCGGATAAGATCAATGATGATGATATGATTTTATTAGCCCGCGATATATCAAAACAGATTGAAGACGAATTAAAATATCCTGGTCAGATCAAGGTAAATGTAATTCGTGAATCCAGAGTAACTGATTATGCGAAATAATCACAATGCTTTTATAATGTGAGCAAAAGGAGTCGTCTTTGGACGGCTCCTTTATTACAAACAGAAAAATTTTCTGTAAATTTGGGAGATTTCGATGGTTATTCTTCGGGAAAAAGCAGGTCCTGATAAAGGAATCGATTTTAAGGAAGACAGATTAAGGCAGACTGCAGGTCTAAATATGAATGCGCTTAGGGAAGGCGATGAGGGAAAAAATATATCCGGAAAGGCTTTCGGGTTTGCGGTAGATATTGGAACGACAGCGGTTGCTTTACGAGGCTTTCTGTTTCAGGAAGACGGGAGTGAACCGATCTGTTTAGGGAATAAGAGTGAGTTAAATAGGCAGGTATCGCTTGGAAGGGATGTAATGATGAGGATCATGCATGCACTTTCCGGCAGGGCGGAAAAGCTGCAGGAATTGATCAGCAGTCAGATAGAAGAAATTGTATTAGAACTGCTTGAAGAATGGAAAACCGAAGAATTTATATTAAATGTGGAAAAAACCAGGTTTGTTATTGTTGGAAATACGACAATGACTCACTTGTTTTTAGGAGAAAGTGTCGAGGGTTTAAAAGGAGCTCCGTTTTCTCCGGCATATACAGGAAATCGTACGGTTTCAGGTGACGATGTACATTTTAAGAGGTTAACAAAGGCGGAAATTTTTGTTCTTTCGGGCATTTCAGCCCACGTGGGGGCAGATGCGTTGGCTGTGATCGGCAGAACGAGTTTAAGAAATCCGGAAAAGGTTTCGCTTGCAATTGATATCGGAACAAATGCGGAAATTGTTTTAAACAAAAGAGGAGTTTTGTACTGCTGTTCTGCAGCAGCAGGACCGGCATTTGAAGGCAGGGGGGTATCCTGCGGAAGGCTCTATGGCAGCGGTGTGATTACGGGCATGAAAGTGGCACTTCATACCGGAAATATGATTTTGGAATATGTTCCGGGGGCTGAAATAAGGGGGATTTGCGGTTCCGGACTTATTGATGCCTTGGCAGAGCTTAGAAAAATCGGCATTCTGACGGAAGACGGCTATCTTTTAGGACGGGAAGAAAGTAATTCGTGTGGTATAAGGCCGGCATTTGGCAGTAGTATCATGGAAACAGAAAAAGGGCGGGCTTTTGTTCTGTATCAAACGGAAACAAAAATACAGGTCAGTCTGACACAGGAGGATATCAGGAACCTGCAGTTAGCAAAGGCCGCGATTTCGGCTGCGATTTCTGTCTTGCTAAGTGAAGCGGGAGTGAACGAAGCACAGCTTGATGAGGTGATTCTGACAGGAGTGCTTGGAAGCAGCATCCGCATAGATAATGCAATCCGGATCGGACTTTTACCGGATTGTCCGAAGGAGGTTTTTACTTTAGCAGGCAATGCTGCGCTGGATGGTGCAGAACTGCTTTTAAAGGAGGAAGAACTCCGGACAGAGTGGGAGAAGCTTGCCGGCGAGATCAGACATGTAGAACTTGCAGAAAAAGAAGAGTTTCAGAGATGTTTCGTGCAGGCAATGAAATTTTAAGGAGAAAAAGAAATATGAGACTTGGATTTATTGGAGCAGGAAATATGGCAAAGGCAATCATCGGAGGTGTTCTCCGGGCAGGTTTGATTCCCAAAGAGGAGATTATTGCTTCTGCTGCGACAGGAGAAACTCTGGAGCGCATAAAAGGTGAATACGGAATTTGCACTACTTTGGATAATAAAGAGGTTGCCGCGGCGGCTATCGTTTTTATAGCGGTAAAACCGGTTTTTTGTGATGCGGTATTAGAGGAAATAAAGGAACAGCTTACAGAGGAACAGATCATTGTTTCTATCGTTGCGGGCAGGAGCTTGACCTGGTTTGAAGATCGGCTTGGGAAGGGAAAAAAGATCATTCGTACCATGCCAAATACACCGGCGCTTGTGGGGGAGGCTGTTACTGCGGTTTGTGAAAACGGACAAGTGACACAGGAGGAACGGGATCGGGTTTTAGAAATTTTAGAAAGCTTTGGCGAGGCGCAGATTATCCCCGAACGATTAATGGATGCGGTTGTCGCTGTAAGCGGAAGTTCTCCGGCGTATGTTTTTATGTTTATTGAGGCAATGGCAGATGCGGCGGTAGCAGAGGGGATGCCGAGGGCACAGGCGTATCGGTTTGCGGCACAGTCTGTGCTTGGCAGCGCGAAGATGGTTCTGGATACCGGTAAGCATCCGGCAGAGTTAAAGGATATGGTCTGTTCACCGGCGGGAACAACGATCGATGCGGTGAAAGCATTAGAGGAAAAGGGATTTCGCAGTGCGGTGATGGAAGCAATGCATGTCTGTGCGGAAAAGTCAAGAAATTTATAGAAAAATTAGTTGAAGCGCAGACTCCGGAAGAAAAAAGTGACTGTCACGGTAATAAAGTAAGAATTACAGCCTGTTTTCAAATGGATGTAAAGAAAACGAAGGAATACGGCGGTTGTTTGTGAATAGTGATTTTATCTGCAACATAAAATAAAAGGAATATTTGTGTGCAGGCGGCAGCGGTTGTGGTTAAAAATGTTTTCAGAAGACATAGAAAGCAGTATATCGGACTTATTATATTATCTGCTTTCTTATTGCTTTTGTCAGGAGGCTTTAGCAGGTATATCAAAAAAGTTTCCGGAGAAATAAAGCTAAAAACACAGATGGAGGAAGAACTTCAAAGGAAAGAGGTCAAGGCTCTGATAGAGGAGTTCCGGTGTTTTCCGCTTCGGGATACCAAAGAGTTTTATTATGAAAACGGGTATGGGACGGCAAGAACCTATGGCGGCAAAAGAAAGCATGAAGGGATTGATTTGATTCCGAAGGACGGAAAGGAGAATGTCCATCCGGTGGTTTCGGCATCAGATGGTATTGTGGAACAGATCGGCTGGTTAAAGCTTGGCGGATACCGGGTAGGCATTAGAAGTGAGACGGGTTTTTATTACTACTACGCGCATCTGGCATCCTATGCAAAGGGACTTCGTAAGGGAAAAAAGATACGGTCAGGAGAGCTTCTTGGCTATATGGGGAGTACGGGTTACGGGACAGAGGGGACCAGGGGAAAGTTTGTTTGTCACCTGCATTTTGGGATATACCGGCAGGTGGAGGAGAAGGAAAAAAGTTTGAATCCATATTATTTGCTTCGCTTTAAAGAGAACGGGTGAAGGATATGATATGGGACAGGGAAGGAGGTTTATAAGTGGAGGTACAGCTTTGGAGAGAAACTTTAGCGCCGTATCAGCTGGCAGTTGATGAGCTGGTTGTGAAATTTAATCATGTAAAGCAGCAGTATCAGGATGCAAAAATGTATTCCCCGATTGAAGCTGTTGGAGGAAGAGTGAAAAGAGTGTCCAGTATTTTGGAGAAGCTGAAGCGCAAGGGAGCTGAAATTTCAGAACTGGAGGAAAAGGTAGAAGATATCGCGGGGATTCGGTTAATTTGTCAATTTGTTGAGGATATTGAAACGGTTGTGAAGATCATCAGGGAACGGGAAGATCTGGAAATCAAGCTGGAGAAAGACTATATTACAAAAAGCAAGCCAAGCGGATACCGCAGCTATCATATCATTGCTTACTATACAGTACATACGATTAAAGGCTCGAAACGACTGGAGGTTGAGATACAGATACGAACTCTCGCGATGAATTTCTGGTCAACGATCGAACATTCGCTGCAGTATAAGTACCGCGAACATATGCCGGAGGAGCTCAGAGAGCGTTTGCTGCGGTCCGCAGAGGCAGTTGTGGCGCTTGACAACGAGATGGCATCTGTGCGCGACGAGATCATGGATGCGCAAAATTCGAACAGACAGAAAGCGAACATCATTTCTGATATTTTAAATAATATTGAGAATCTGTATTATGTGGCGAATGAGAGAGAGGTAAGTAAGATACAGAATGAGTTTTTCAAGGTATATCTTCAGGATGATATGAACACCTTAAAAAGGTTTAATAAGCAGTTGGATATTATTGCGGAAACCTACCGGGCGCAAAGTGTACAGGGGTATCGAAGTTGAACCGTTTAGCTGCTGCATTCGCAGCATGGAGGTTAATAATGAAGCTTTTCAGTAAGAAAAACAGAGGTGAATACGGATATATTCACAACAAAAAAAGAAATTCTCTTTTCGGCACATTGCTGATGACTTTATGCGGCGTAATTATATTTGTGGCCGGTTTCGTGCTGAATGATATGTCGAATAAAAATATTTTTACAGTGCTTGCCATGCTGTTTGTACTGCCGGGAGCGAAGTTTCTGGTAGCTTTTATCGTGGTATTTCCACATCGGTCGGCTCCCCGGGAGCTTTATGAGAAGGTTAAGGATGTACTTCCGGAACAGATGACCTTATTTTCGGATATGGTGATCACATCGAGTGAAAAGATCATGCAGTTGGATTTTGTGACTGTGGGAAACGGGCAGGTGCTTGGTCTTGTCAGCGGAGAAAAGCAGGATTTGCCTTATATCCGGGGCTATTTGACAAAGGGAGTCAGAAACTGGGGATCGGATTATAAGATAAAAATCTTTGATAGTGAGAAAAAGTTTTTGACAGAGCTTTCTAATGTAAAGCCGGAGGAGACAGATAGGGAGGAGGAAGAAAAGGTGAGATCCTATTTATTATCCCTGATCATCTGAGAAAAATTGAAGGAGAACGCAAAAGCAGCATGCAGAAGGTGGTTGTGACAAAAGAAGAAGAAGGACAGTATCTGATTCGTTTTTTAGAGAGATATTTAAAGGCTGCGCCAAAAAGCTTTTTTTATAAAATGTTAAGGAAAAAGAATATCGTTCTGAATGGGAAAAAGGCAGATGGGAAGGAACGGCTTTTGAGAGGCGACGAGATTACTCTTTTTCTGGCAGATGCGACAGTTGATAAATTTAAAGGAGAGTCGGAAAAGCAGGTGGAGAGCCTAAAAAAAGCCTCCGAGCTTTCTATCGTCTATGAGGATTCTATGGTGCTGGTGCTCAATAAGCCTCAGGGGATTTTATCTCAAAAGGCTGCGAAGGATGATATTTCCATGGTGGAGATGATTGGTGAATATCTGAAAAAGGAGCAGGCAGAGCAGAATGTGTTTAAAGCGGGAATCTGCAATCGGCTGGACCGGAATACGACCGGACTTTTGGTGGCCGGAAAAACGGTCAGGAGTCTGCAGTTTTTAAATCGTTTGTTTCAGGATCGGGAGTTGAAAAAATATTATCTCTGCCTTGTGAAGGGAAGGGTAAGCGATGATAAGAAAATTGCCGGGTATCTGGAAAAGTCTGCATCACATAACCGGGTGAGAATTTATGAGGAGGAAAGAGATGGTTCTGTAAGAATTGAGACTGCCTATCATCCTTTGGAATATTTTATGTATCAAGGGCAGGAGTTTACGTTGCTGCAGGTACATTTGATCACCGGAAAATCGCATCAGATCCGGGCGCATTTACAGAGCATTGGGCATCCGGTGGCGGGGGATACCAAATATGGGGAGAAAGGTCTGTATCATTTTTTTAAAAAGGAATTTGATGTCAGATATCAGCTTCTTCATGCCTGGAAACTACAGCTTGGAGTACCGGATTATCTTCCGGAGAAGTATCACGGCATGGAGTGGGAGGCACCGCTGCCAGAAATTTTTGAGCAGACACTGCAGAAGCTCAGGGGAGAATTGTGAAAAAATCCGCACTAGCGAAATCAGATGAAAGAGTTTTAGGAAATTTGAAAGAAGGTAAAAATTATGTCGGTATGGAATTCCAGAGGTTTAAGAGGTTCAGGATTAGAAGAGGCGATTAATTTTACAAATGAAAAATATTTACAGGAGCATCTTGCGCTGGTACAGAAGATTCCGATTCCGATCACGCCGATTGAAATAGATAAAGCGAACTACCACATTACACTTGCCTATTTTGAGAAAAAAAGTACAGTGGATTATATCGGGGTTGTGCAGGGAGTACCGATTTGTTTCGATGCGAAGGAATGTCATTTGGACCGCTTTACTCTCAGAAATATTCATGAACATCAGATGGAATTTATGAAGCATTTCGAAGAACAGGATGGAATTGCGTTTTTACTGATATATTTTACACATGTGGATGAGCATTATTATGTACCTTATCGGGATGTTGCCCGCTTTTGGGAGCGCGGGCAGAAAAAGGGCGGAAAGCAGAGCTTTTTGAGGCAGGAGTTGGATCCGGCATACCGGATCGATGTGACAAATCAAATCTATATTCACTATCTGGAGCCGCTTTCGATTGATTTGGAGAGCAGAGAATAAAGAGAGACAAAGAAAACACTTTTCTAAAAGAAAAAATGTGATATAATGAGCAAAGTGACAATCAAACGTGTTTGAATTGTCAATTTGCGAGTGCGACATGGAGCCGGAAGG
>CADBMH010000224.1 GCA_902795705.1 uncultured Lachnospiraceae bacterium
ACTATGTCCAAAAAGCATGGACATTTTAATGATAAAATGACAACATAAGAAGATGTTTTAGTAATAAAGATTTTTCCTCCTTCATATAGATAAAGTAAGTAATAATATGAACGAAAAGCAAGGCTAAGGGGGAAATTGCTATTATGTCAAAAACCAGGATTGTGGTTTTACAGGTTAAAAAATTAGTGATCGGTGCCGTGCTATCCGTGCTGGGCATTCTTATTCTGGCATTTCTGTTTGTGCTCTTTTTTCCAAAGCAGGACAGCGGGAGTACAGGTGCGGCTTTAGATACGGAGAGCAAGAAAGAGAGCATCTATCAGGCAGGAATCTATACGAAGGAGATTGAAGTCGGTGATACGACAGTAAACTTAGAGCTTGCGCTTGACGAAACACAGGTGAAATCTTTAGAGTTAGTGAATCTGGAGGAAAGTGTGGAAACGATGTATCCTTTGATGAAACCAACCGTTGAGAAGCTTTCTGAAGAGCTTTCTGCCGGAAAGGATATTCATAAGATCGAGCTTTCGGAGGATGCAAAATATACGGAAAAAATGCTCGTGGAATCGGTAGCAACGATGCTTGAGGAGCATAAGAAATAAAATATTTAGAAAAATTACTTTTGATAAATGAGGAGACAGAAAACGATGTCAGTACAGTTTATTCTGGGAGGCTCCGGCCGTGGAAAAACCTATTATCTGCAGCATTTTATTGCAGAGGAAGCGGAATTGTTCCCGGACCGCAGATATTTCTATGTAGTACCGGAGCAGTTTACGATGCAGACGCAGAAGGAGCTGATAGAGCTCAGTGAAAAAAAAGGAATATTAAATATTGAGGTGCAGAGCTTTGTGCGCCTGGCTTTTCGTGTCTTTTCAGAGACCGGTGCCGGCCATATGCCTGTGCTTGATGATATGGGAAAGACCATGATTCTAAAAAAGATTCTCTCTGAACTATCAGGTGAGCTTTCCTATTTCGGGAAAAATGTACATAAAATCGGCTATATTCAGGAAATCAAATCCTTTTTGTCAGAGCTTTATCAGTATAACGTGACAGAGGAAGAGCTGGAAGAAATGGCAGAAAAAGCGGGTACGCGTATGGTGCTCGTAAAAAAGCTTCGCGATATGCAGGTTATTTACCGGAAATTTTCGGAATATTTAAGGGAGCATTACATTACCTCTGAGGAGGTGATGAATGTCCTTGCAAGAGTGACGGATGAGTCGGAGCTGCTAAAAAACAGTATTGTCTGCCTGGACGGTTTTACAGGCTTTACGCCGACGCAGTACGAATTTTTAAAGCGTTTGATCCTTGTAGCAAGAAAGGTATATGTTACTGTAACGATTGATCCTGAGGTCAGTATTGTGAAGCCCGGAGAAAAGCACGGACTTTTTTACCTGAGCCAGAAAACCCTGTTTCGTATCCGGAAGCTTGCCGGGGAGGCAGGGGTAGAAGTCCGTCAGGAAATATGGACAGGAAAAGAAGAAAGTCAGAGCAGATTTCAGGATGTGCCGGAGCTTTCCTTTTTAGAAAAAGAGCTGTTTCGGTTTCCGATGAAAAAGTTCGAAGAGGTGCCTGAGCATCTTTCGGTTCACATCCTCAACCGGCCGGAGGATGAAATGGACTTTGTTGCAGAGAGGATCCGGAAGCTTTTGTATGAGGGAGCATGCAGATACCGGGATATTGCGGTGATTACGGGAGATCTGCAGACCTATGGCATGTTTGCGCAGGACAAGCTTGGGAAATTAGGACTGCCTTATTTTATTGACCGAAAAAAAGGACTTGAGGAACAGCCGTTTGTGCGATATATTTTATCGGCAATCGATGTTATTTTGACTGACTTTGCTGCGGAAAAGGTGATGGAGTTTGTAAAAAATCTGTTTTCTGATGCAACAGATAGTCAGACCGGGCTTTTGGACAATTTTCTTCGCGCGACCGGGATTCGTGGCCGGAAAAGGTGGCAGGAGGTCTGGGACGGCAGTATTCTGTTTTCTGATACGGCAGGAAACGATGAACAGCACAGGGAGGCAATGCAGGAAAAGCTTCTCATGCTTGATATGGTCCGCTTGGAAACTGTGGAGACACTGGAGCATCTCTATCAGAAGGCGATAGGAAAGGGAAGGCATACGGTCAGAGAGTTTTCAACGGCTTTTTGCGAATGGATGCAGGAGGAAGGGTTGTACCGGAAGCTGCAGAAGCAGAGAGAGTGTTTTGAGAAAGCAGGTGAGACAGAGCTTGCTTTCGAATATAAGCAGGTCTACGAGATCGTGTTAGGAGTTTTTGATAATTTAGTCAAGCTTTTAGGTGAAGAGCAAATGAACCTGAAAGAATTTAAGGAAATTTTAAATGTCGGGTTTTCTGAGGCGAAGGTCGGCTTTATCCCGCCGGGAACAGATCAGATTTTGATCGGAGACATGAACCGGAGCAGGCTTTCGGATGTGAAGCATCTGTTTTTCATCGGGATGAATGATGAGTATATCCCGCAGAGTAAGGGAAAGGGCGGTGTGATCTCCGATGCGGAGAGGCAGTTTTTATCGGATGAGGAGTTTGAGCTTGCACCGACACTCAGAGAACAGATTTATACGGAGCAGTTCTATCTTTATCTGAGCCTTACCAAACCATCGGGGCATTTATATCTGACCTATGCACAGACAGGAACCGATGGAAAGGCGAAAAAACCTGCTTATATTCTGGATCGCATGAAAAAAATGTTTCCAAGGCTTGTGCCGGTCGTGGAAGAAAACCGGGCGGATGACAGTTCCCTTTTAGGAAACTTTTTCGGGCGGGATTATCTGGTAGAGGGACTTCGGAATAAAAGCTTTGCGTCTGATAAATGGCAGGAGGTTATGCGTTTTTATCTGGAGGATCCACAGAGAAAGGACAAGCTAAATGCATGGATTCATGCTGCATTCTATCGGGAAATACAGACAAAGCTTTCTGCTAAGATTGTGCATGGACTTTATCATAAGGTGCTTTCCGGGAGTACCTCACAGTTTGAGCAGTATGCGGCCTGCGCATTTGCTTACTACATGAGGTACGGACTGCGGCTGAAGGAGAGAAAGGAACATCAGGTGGCGTTTTTCGATATTGGAAATATTGCGCATGCAGCATTAGAGAACTATACGAAAAAAATGCTGGAGGAGGGAAAAAACTGGACCGATTATGATGAGGAGACGAGGGAAAAGCAGGCGGATCTGTGTGTCGAGGAAGCGGCGGGAAATTATAAATCCGGGCTTCTGTCCGAAACAGAAAGGGACTCCTATTTGATCCACCGGTTAAAAAGAATTGTCAGAAAGAGTGTCTGGGCGATCACGAAGCAGATGGAACAGGGAGAGTTTCAGACGGTACAGAGTGAATTTGGATTTGAAATCCTGGAGCGGAGCCATGGAAATGCTCTGTCTGAAAAAATGGACAAAGAAAGTGATGAGCTTTTGCGGCTGATCGGCCGGGTGGACCGGATTGACCGTATGACGGCTGATGAAAAGGAATATATACAGATTGTGGATTATAAGACAGGAAGGAAAAAAATTTCCCTGTCAGATTTGTACCACGGGCTGCAGATGCAGCTTATGATCTATTTGAAAGCAGGTCTTGATAAAGCAGAGAGGCGGACGAAGAAAATTGTCATACCGGCGGGGGTTTTTTATTATCATATTGATGATCCGGTTCTTCAGAGGAAGCCCGGAGAGAAGAAAGAGGAGACAGAGCTTCGGATTTTGAAGGAATTAAGGATGAATGGACTTTTAAATGAGGACGACCCGATTCTTCCGTCCTTTGACCGGCGGTTTGTATCAGAGGGAAATGGCCTTCCTCCGAAAACAGATTCCTTTGTAGGACCGTTTGGAACGACATCAAAAGGTACATTAAAAAGCAGTTCGAATACAATCCGGACGGAAGATTTCGAAAGGCTGCTGACATATACAGAAGAGAAGTTAGACCAGATGAAGGATGAAATTCTGACCGGGAATATTGCAGCACAGCCGTACCGGAAGGGAAACGATAAGGCATGTACCTACTGTCCGTATCAGGGGATATGCCGCTTTGATATTCGGATTCCCGGGAATGAATACCGGGACCTGGAGGAATTTAGCACAGATGAGGTGTTACAGATCATTTCAGATAAAAATGGAGGTTTTCATGAACTGGACAGAGGATCAGCAGGCAGTAATTGAACTGCGGGACAGGGATATTCTGGTTTCGGCGGCAGCCGGTTCCGGAAAGACTGCGGTTTTAGTAGAGCGCATTATTGAAAAAATAACAGACAAGGAAAAACCGGTGGATATTGACCGGCTTTTGGTCGTGACCTTTACAAAGGCGGCGGCAGCAGAGATGCGTACAAGGATCGGGGATGCATTAGAGGACAGAATGTTAAAGGAGCCTTCTGATAAGCAGATCGGCAAGCAGCTCAGTCTTTTACACAGTGCGCAGATTTCAACTATTGACAGCTTCTGCCAGTGGATTTTGAAAAATTATTTTCATGTGATCGGTATCGATCCGGTCTATCGGATCGCAGACGAAACAGAGCTCGGATTACTGAAAAGCGAAGTGCTTGAGGAGCTTTTAGAGGAGCGGTACAGACGGGCAAGAGAGGAAGAAGATACGGGATTTTTGGCTTTTACGGAGTTTTTTTCTACCGGCAGGACGGACAGGGATATGGAAACGGTTATTTTGAATCTGTACGAAAAATCAACCAGCATGCCCTGGCCGGAGGAGTGGATCAGAGAATGCGGGAAGAGATATGTGTTTGAAAGCGCAGACGATCTGGAGCAGGCGGAATTTATGCAGGAGCTTCTTTGTTATATCAGGGAAAGTATTTCAGAATTTGCAGACAGGGCTAGGTGTGCAAGGGCTCTCTGCGAGGAGCCTGACGGACCGGCCGGCTATCTGCCTGCGATTGAATCCGACCTGCAGTTTTTAGAAAAGTGCGAGGCGGCGGAAGGTTACGAAGAATTTCAGGAATTACTGTGCAGATTCGAACCGGAACGGCTAAAGGCGGTGCGTGGAAAGGAAGTTTCCGAATATAAAAAGAATGAGGTAAAGAATCTGAGAGAAGAATATCTGAAAAAAGGGATTCTCACATTAAGGGAAAAGTTCTTTTTTCAGGATATCGGGTTTATGCTGTCTGATATGCAGGGCGTAGCACCATATGTGCAAAAGCTCTGTGAATTAGCTTTGGATTTTATGCAGGCATTTCAGGATCGTAAGGCAGAAGAGGGGATTTTAGACTTTTCTGATCTGGAGCACTACGCATTGCAGATTCTCGTAGAGCGGGATGAAGACGGAGAGGTGAAAAAGAGCAGGACCGCTATGGAGCTGCAGGAATATTATGATGAGATCATGATTGATGAATATCAGGACAGTAATGAGGTTCAGGAGCTTATTCTTGGCAGCATAAGCGGCGGAAGCGGCAGCACCCCGACACTTTTCATGGTAGGGGACGTCAAGCAGAGTATTTATAAATTTCGTATGGCAAAGCCGGAGATCTTTATCGGTAAATATAAAAGATTTACACCGGGGCACGGTCCGGAGCAAAAGATTGATCTGCACCGGAATTTCAGGAGTCGCGCGGGTGTGACGGAAAGTGTGAATTTCTTTTTTAAACGCCTGATGAAGGAGGAGTTAGGCGGCATTGAATATGATGAAGCAGCTGCTTTAGTGACCGGCGCATCCTTCCCGGACTGCGGGGAAAGGACAGCGGGAAAAACGGAGGTTCTTTTAATTGAAAGAAAGGGGGAGGATGAGGAGGAGAACCCGGATAAAACAGAGTTAGAAGCGGCCGTGATCGGCAGAAAAATTAAAGAACTGGTACAGGGTGAGGATCCGGCATATGTATTGGGGAAAAACGGATATAAGAAGGCGGAATACCGGGATATTGTGATTCTTTTGCGTTCGGTTGCCGGAGCCGGTGAGCATTACATTGAAGTTCTGAATGATATGGGGATTCCGGCATATGCGGATACAAAGACCGGATATTTTTCATCCCTGGAGGTGCAGACCGTGCTGAATTATCTGCATATCATTGATAATCCGAGGCAGGATATCCCTCTTGTTGCTGTACTTCGTTCCTGTATCGGAAACCTGACGGATGAAGAACTCGCAGAGCTTGGGACGAGGCACAGGCAGCTTGATTTCTGGGATCAGGTGCTTGATTATGCCGGGGAGTATGAGAGTGATGAAAACAGGGAAGTATCACGGGAGCATTTTTCCGGGAAAGAAATCCGGGAGAAGGGACTGACAGATCCGGAGCAGGAAAAATTTACAGGGGAAAAAGAAAATCCGGGGCAGAAGGTTCTGATGGAAAAGCTGACCAAATTTCTGGACAGGCTTTCAGATTACCGGGAATATGCCAAAACACATTCCGTATATGAGCTTTTGCAGAGGATATATGAAGAAACGGGGTATTATCACTATATGGCAGCGATGCCGTCCGGTGAAAAGAGACGGGCAAATCTGGACATCCTTTTGCAGCAGTCTGTGGAATTTGCAGCGAACGGTCATCAGGGGATTTATGGTTTTACAAGATATATCGAGAATTTAAGAAAATCGGATGTGGATTTCGGGGAAGCATCGGTCATTTCAGAAAATACAAACGCCGTTCGCATCATGACAATCCACAAAAGTAAAGGTCTGGAGTTTCCGGTCGTCTTTGTGGCGGGGATGGGGAAACAGTTTAATTATATGGATATCAGACGGAAGACACTTTTTGATGAAAGTTATGGTGTCGGCTGTGATTATATGGATGAAATGCTCAGAGTCTGCCAGCCGACTTTGTTGAAACAATTTATTTCCCATAAAATGAGATTGGGGATTTTGGAAGAAGAAATTCGTGTCCTGTATGTTGCCCTTACCCGTGCGAAGGAAAAGCTGTATATTTCGGGCAGTGCTTCGAATCTCAAAGGCAAACTGGAAACCTGGAACCGTATAGCGGGAACTCTGGATGGCTATCAGCTCGGTATGGCCAACACCTATCTGGACTGGCTGGTTCCGGCTCTTTTGACGGAAAGTGGTCTGAAAGGACAGCTTGACCGGGTTTTAGCCGGTATAGGGGATGGGGCTTTGGAGCATGAAACGATGGACGTTCCTCTATTTCAGGTTGAACTGCTTACGGGCAGCTATGTTCTGCTTAAAGAGGAGCAGCAGTTACTTGAGGAGACCGGGGACTACGCCAGGTTGCAGGCGGTTTCTCCGGATACGGTCTATAATGAAGAACTGCATGCTTTGATGAAGCTGCAGGAAGAATACCGTTATCCGTATGAGGGAGAGGCGGAGCTTCCGGTAAAAATCTCCGTAACGGAGCTAAAAAGGCAGGCTGCTTTAAGAGCCGGAGAAATGGAAGAAGAACCGGAGCCGGAGAAACCTGCTCAAATGGAATCAGAGGATGCTATGGTTTTTCCGGAACAGAAAGAGATACCAATACCGGAGTTTTTAAGAGAAAAGGAAGAGATTTCCGGTGCGGCGAGGGGAACGCTTTATCATCTTGTGATGGAGCATTTTCCATACCAGGAAATGGAGAAGGACGAACGGGAATGGGGAGAAACAGAGTTTCGGGAATACTTGTGTACGATGGAACGGACAGGATATCTTTCCGGACAGGAAAGAGAGCTTTTGGATTGCAAAAAATTTGTCCGCTTTCGAAAATCCGGGATTGGAAAACGCATGGCTCAGGCTTCCACGGAAAAGAGACTGCGCTTAGAGCAGCCGTTTATGATCGGGATTCCGGCGAAGGAAATTTATGAAGGGGAGAATTCAGAAACCACGATCATTGTTCAGGGAATTATTGATGCATTCTTTTTTGAAGTCTCTGCAGAAGGAGAAGAAAAAATTGTTTTAATCGATTATAAGACAGATTTTGTAAAATACGGTGACGAAGATAAGCTAAAAGAAAAATACCGTGCACAGCTTGATTACTATGCACGGGCATTAGAACGCCTGACCGGACGGCAGGTCGCAGAAAAAATCATCTATTCGTTTTCGCTCGGAAAAGAGCTTGCGTTATAGCTTCATAGCTTCTAACTCATCTAGCCAGAGCGTGGCGCAGGCATCGCTTGGCATGCGCCAGTCCCCGCGGGGCGAGAGGGCAACGCTTCCGACCTTTGGTCCGTCCGGGAGACAGGAGCGTTTGAACTGCTGTGAGAAAAATCTCCGGTAAAAAATTTTCATCCAGTGGAGAATTGTATCCCCATCATACTGTCCTTCAAAAGCACGGCAGGCAATCCGAAAGATTTTTTTCGGAGTGTAGCCAAAGCGCATCAGATAGTAAAGGATGAAATCGTGCAGTTCATAAGGCCCTACGATATCCTCTGTTTTCTGCGAAATCTTTCCGTCCGCAGGCGGTAAAAGCTCGGGACTGACCGGGGTATCTAAAATATCCAGTAAAATATCGTGCAGCTTTTTCCCGGTGTCTTTTGCGCCGGGAGTCTGTTCTGCGGCGGTGTCGGCATAGTAATGTACCAGATAACGGACTAAGGTTTTCGGTATGGAGCTGTTGACACCATACATGGACATATGATCGCCGTTATAGGTCGCCCAGCCGAGTGCCAGTTCCGACAGATCGCCGGTGCCGATCACAAGACCGTTTACTTCATTGGAAAGATCCATTAATACCTGTGTCCGTTCTCTTGCCTGGGAATTTTCATAGGTGACATCGTGGTTTTCCGGATCGTGACCGATATCCTTAAAATGCAGGCTGACCGCTTCGTGAATCTGTACCTCTTTCAAAGTGGCACCTAAAATGTTAGTCAGTTCACAGGCATTTGTATAGGTCCGGTCTGTCGTGCCAAAGCATGGCATGGTGACGGAAAGAATGCCCTTGCGGTCAAGTCCCAGCATGTCGAATGCTTTTGCCGTTACTAACAGGGCAAGCGTGGAGTCAAGACCACCGGAGATACCGACCACGGCATTTTTCGCGCCTGTGTGTTTTAAACGTTTTTTAAGCCCCATTGCCTGAATATTCAGGATTTCATTACAGCGTCTGTCCCTGTCGTCTTTGTTCTGTGGGACAAACGGGGTTTTTGGGTAAATTCTGTTTAAGGTGATTTCCTTTATCTCTTCAAATGCAAAGGAAATGGTCTGATAGCCATCTTCTTCGGGATCTGTAACTCTGAAGGTATTGATACGGCGTCTTTCGCTGATCAGCCTTCCGAGGTCGATTTCTGCGATTACGGAGCTGTTTTGAAAGCGTTCTGTTTCTGCAAGCAGTGTTCCGTTTTCGGCAATCAGGTCATGTCCGGCGAATATTAAATCTGTCGAGGATTCGCCCTCTCCGGCATCGGCATAGATATATGCGCTTAAAAGTCTTGCGGATTGGTTTTTCACAAGCTCTCTGCGGTAAATATCTTTTCCGGTCGTTTCGTCACTGGCGGAAAGATTGGCAAAGATCGTTGCCCCTGCAAGTGCATGATGGGAGGAGGGAGGAATTGGACTCCAGAGATCCTCACATATTTCTACGCTTAAGACAAATTCCGGCATATTCTCCGCTTGAAATAAAAGCTTTGTACCAAAAGCGATTCCTAAGAAATCTTCTTCCAGGGGCAGCAGATCCGGATGCCGGAACCAGTCGTTCATTTCTTTTTCCGGCGGAACGGAAAAATGCCTTGCTTCGTAAAATTCGGAATAGTTTGGGATATTTTGCTTCGGAACCATGCCAAGCACCGTGCCGTCGTATAAAACTGCGGCGACATTGTAAAGCTTGCCGCGCAGGGAAAACGGAAGTCCCACGGTGACAAGCATATTTTTATGTGCTGTCGCTTTTGCGATTTTTGCCAGTCCTGAAACAGCTCCTTTTAAGAGGCTGTCCTGTAAAAACAGGTCCCCGCAGGTATATCCGGTGATGCAAAGCTCCGGAAATACTGCAAGGATTACTTCTTTTTTATACAAATTATCGATTTCTTTTATGATTTCTTTCGTATTATAAGCGGTATCGCCGACTTTTATATTAGGGGTGACTGCCGCCACCCTGATAAATCCGTCTTTCATAGTGAACCTCCATGCTGCGAATGAATAAAAGCAAACTTCGTTTGCTTTTGTAAAACAATTTATTTTTCACTCTTCCCTCGGTGTGTTTTGTAAAATAACGGTTTTTCGGTTGATTTATAGTCTACTAAAAATTAACCGAAAAATCAAGATAAACCCATTTTTTGACTTTTTGGAAATTTTAACCGGATTTACAAAGTTTTTTCACTTTTTTTTCACAAACTCCTTTTAGGATAGGACTATCACACTTGAAACAGGAGCAGGTAAATAAAGGGGACAGTTCGTATGGAACAGTTCTGAGAGAAATGGAGGGATTGTTATGAAAGCGATAAAAAGACATAAAAAATTAGTGATCGGATTGTTTGTTGTAATCATTGCAGCAGCGGCAGGTCTGACCGTTTTCTTTAGAACGCGGGGAACCAATACCGAGGCAAAGGAAGTAAAGCAGAATACGATCTCTCTGAGCAAGCAGACGCTGACGGAATCGATCAGTGCGACCGGTACGATTGAGAGCGGGGCTTCCAAGACGGTTTCTGCTGATGTAAACGGACTGACCGTGAAAAAGGTCAAGGTTTCAGTTGGCGACAGCGTGAAAAAGGGACAGAAATTAGTGACCTTTGATAAAAGCTCCTTAGAGGAGGCATTAGAGGAGGCGAAGGAAAATCTTGCCAATGCAAAGAGTGAGGCAAGTCAGAGCATTGCAGATGCAAAGGAACAGCTAAGCGAAGCACAGTCCGCATATACAGCGGCTAAAAAAGAGGCAGCGCAGGCGAAGGCGCAGGCAAAGAAAGCGAAAGCTCAGGCGAAAAAAGCACTGCAGAAAGCGCAAAAGAAGGTTACTTCCCTTCAGAAGAAGGTGAATGCGGCAAAGGATGAGCAGACGAAAAGAGAGCTGGAGGAGCAGCTTACCAAGGCGCAGGAGGAGCTTACACAGGCGCGCACGGCATATGAAAATGCTTCCTCCGGTACGACGAGTACACAGACAACTACAAGTGTGACAAGTAATACATCAAATACGACAGGAAATAACGGGAATGGCGGAAATAATACAAGCACTTCCACGTCCGCTATCAAAACAGCAAAAAGCAATTTGAAAAATGCACAGAATTCTGCCAAAAAGAGTATCAAAGAAGCGCAGAAGCAGGTCGATGAAGCAAAGAAGAATTTAGAGAAATGTGTAGTGACCGCACCGATTTCCGGCATCATCACGGCAGTCGGCGTCGAAGACGGAGATACCTACAGCGGCGGTACATTGTTCCAGATTGAGGACACCAGCTCCTTTCAGGTGACAACGACGGTAGATGAATATGATATCAGCAATGTCAGTGTCGGACAGAAGGCAGTGATCTTAACAGAGGCAACGGATAATGAAGAGATTAACGGAGAAATTACCTTTGTAGCACCATCAACCTCGGCAACCGCAAGTGTTACAAGCAGCGGAAGCAGCGGAGGCGGTGGAGATTCGGGCATGTCAGGCAGCTCTTCCTCTTCTTCGGACGGGTATGAGGTTGTGATCAACATTACTGATAAAAACGATAAACTGAAAATGGGAATGACCGCGAAATGCAGCATTATTTTAAATCAGGCATCCGATGTATTTGCAGTTCCGTATGACGCGGTTCATAAAGACGATAATGGAAATGATGTGATCTATGTTGCAAAAAGCGAGAGTGATACTTCGGATTACGAAGAGGTTCAGGTGACAAAGGGAATGGAAAGCGATTATTATGTGGAGATTTCCGGAGACAGCCTGGAAGAAGGAATGTTCGTTGTGATTCCAACCGATGAAACCGAATCCTCCTCCGATAGTGATTCTAATGATAATAACATGTTTCCGGGTGGAAATATGGGCGGCAACATGGGTGGCGGTCCCGGCGGAAACCGTGGAAATCACAGTGGTAATAATGGCGGCGGCATGGGCGGGCCTCCATCGAATTAGAAAGAGTGGGTGAAAACAAGGAAAGGAGGCGGACGGTATGCAGACAAAAAATGTGATCGAACTGAATGGCATTGTGAAACGGTTTTTTATCGACCAGCCGAATGAACTGGAAATCCTTCATGGTATTGACCTCACGGTGAAGGAGGGCGAATTTATCTCGATCGTGGGAGAGTCCGGCTCCGGAAAATCCACACTGATGAATATTATCGGGGCGCTTGATAAACCGACGGAGGGCGGATATATTTTGGACGGAACCGATATCTGCAAGGCAAAGGACAGAAAGCTTTCCGAAATCCGTAATGAAAAAATCGGTTTTGTATTTCAGACCTATAATTTAATTGCCCGTTCGACAGCACTTTCCAATGTAGAGCTTCCGATGCTCTATGCCGGAGTTTCGAAGGCGGAGCGGACGGAGCGGGCAAAGGAGCTGTTAAAAATGGTCGGCATGGAAGAACGCATGGATCACAAATCAGATGAGCTTTCCGGCGGACAGAAGCAGCGTGTTGCAATCGCAAGAGCAGTAGCCAACGATCCTTCCGTGATTCTGGCAGATGAGCCGACCGGCTCCTTGGACAGCAAGACGGGCAGAATCATTATGGACATTTTTCACAGGCTGCATGAGGAGGGAAAGACGATTGTTTTCATCACACATTCTCCTGAGCTTGCGAAGGAAACCGAGCGGATCGTGACCTTGTCGGACGGTATGATCGTCGGCGAAAGAGAGGGGGGAGCCGTATGTTAATCTGGGAAAATATCAAACTGGCTTTTATTTCTCTTATGGCAAATAAGATGCGGGCGCTCCTTACGATGCTCGGAATCATCATCGGAATCGGTTCCGTGATCGCAATCATGACGGTGAGCTCTTCCCTTACCAATTCCATCTCAACCTCCTTTCAGGAAATGGGCGCGAATAATGTAACGGTCGGACTGAAGGAGCGCAGTACGAACAGCGAGACGACGCAGAACGGAATGAATTTCGGCGGCTCAAATAAGACGGCAAGTATCGAAGAGGATGACCGGATTACAGATGAAATGATCCAGGAACTGCAGAAGCAGATGAAGGACAGCATTGACGCGATCGCGATCAGTGAATCGGTGGGAAGCGGCACGGTGAAATCCGGCAGTGATTACGCGAACATCACGATTTCCGGGGTGAACGAGGATTATTTTGAAAGCGATCAGATTACACTTTTAGCGGGCAGGAAGATCAAGAGCGCAGATCTCTCCGGTGAGAAAAATGTGATCATGGTTTCTGACAAGGTAGTGGAAAATATGTTTGGCGGCAATCATAACGCGGCGCTTGGACAGAAGATCAGCGTGAGCATAGACGTCAGCTATTATTACTATTATATTGTCGGCGTTTATGAATATGAGGAGAGCAGCTTTTCCTCCTCTACAGACGAAGATGTGACGACGGCGGCATATATCCCGCTAACGACGGCAAAGACGCAGACGCATTCCGATGAGGGATATACACAGTTTACGGTGGTGACGGCGACGAGTGTTTCTTCGGTTTCGGACTTTGCGACGCAGATTGAGAATTTCTTTTCTTCTTATTATATGAGTAATGAAGATTATAAGATTACGACTACGACGATGGAGTCCATGACGGAATCCATGAATGATATGATCCAGACCGTGACAATCGCGATTTCGTTTATCGCGGGGATCTCCCTGTTAGTCGGCGGTATCGGAGTTATGAATATTATGTTGGTATCCATTACGGAGCGGACCAGAGAGATCGGTACAAGAAAAGCGCTTGGCGCAAAGAACAGCTCGATCAAGCTGCAGTTTATCACAGAATCCGTGATTTTGTGCCTGGTCGGCGGTGTGCTTGGAATCCTTGTGGGATTTTTACTCGGAGCGATCGCGGCGATGATCCTTGGCTACGCGGCAACCGTACCGGTGCTCGCAATCATAGTGGCAGTAGGATTTTCGATGGTCATCGGAATCTTCTTCGGATATTATCCGGCGAATAAGGCGGCGAAATTAAATCCGATCGATGCACTGCGGTATGAATAAAGTACTTGACAGACCGGAAAATCTGTGCTATTTTAGATAAGGTTTCGTAAAAACGAAGCATCACTGCCGTAGACAGCAGGTGCCGGTGAAC
>CADBMH010000225.1 GCA_902795705.1 uncultured Lachnospiraceae bacterium
AGAAAGCTTCAGAAGACAGCAAGAGAGATCTTGCATATCGGAAGATCCGACTTCTGGCGAAGTCTGCTGAGAATGATGTGCAGATCCGCAATCACGAGAAAGCATATCAGGAAGCGATGGAGGGGGTTGCGCTGTCTGAACAGTGGAATTTCAAGGAGTTCTTTCCTGAATTGTATCATCAGGCTGCTTATGCACTTTATTATACAGGTGTACAGAAGAAATATATCGACCGCAAACCGTTTTTCGGGAAGCGCAAGGGAGACGAGGAGATTCACAAGGCAATTGAGACTATCGCGAAGGGAAAGAGCGTCTGTGATGAGATGTATCGCCTCGGTGAATTGACGGAGAGGGGAATTTTACAATACGCGGAGATTCTCAAGCTGTATGGTGATTCGCTGCAGCTTCTCCAAGGCAAGGAAAACTTCGAACGAGCAAATCAGCTCTATCAAGAAGGTGCTTTATTGTGCGATCATATCGGCAACCCATGGGATCTTAAAAACGCAGGAACGATTTATGATATGTATCAAGCATTGTTGAGCGGATTACTCCAACAGGACAACTGGACGAACATAGACGAGATGACGTGGTATGCATTCAGAAAGTTGGAGATTGGGAAGTACCTCACCCGTCAACTGCAGACGCGGGAGGCAATCCAAATGAAAGTCTCCGCATTGGTTGACGTATCGCTTATGCACCTTGCAACGAAGTCAGAACCGGAGGAAGGACAGCTGGATGAGTGGACCAAAGAAAGCCTGCGTCTCTCGAAAGATCTGATGGAGCACTATGGGGGATCCAGTGCGACAACACTGTATGTATCGAGCCTTACGATGAGGGGCTTTTACTTGTCCATGATTGGTGATCTGTCGGGTCTTCCAATGATATTGGAAGCCAGAAAACTATTCCCGGGGATCAATAAGATGTATGCAAATTATCTGAGGAAGGCGTGGAAGAAATTGTAGGGAGAGGTGAAAAATGGAACCATATCAGATTTTTATAAGTTATCGTAGAGAAGGCGGAGATTCCTTGGCAGGGCGTATTGCGGACAGACTTCGATTAGAAGGGTATGATGTTTTCTACGATGTTGAGACGATGCGCTCGGGCCCTTTTAACAAACAGATATTGTCTGCTATTGAAAAATGTAGTGATTTCCTGCTTGAGTTACCACCGTCTGCGTTAGATAGATGTAATGATCCAAATGACTGGGTACGTTTAGAAATATCACATGCTCTTAAAATGAAAAAAATATAATTCCTATTATGATGAGAGGTTTTATATTTCCTTCATTATTACCATCAGATATATCAGATGTTCAGTATTATCACGGGGTTGAAGCATCTAGTGAATATTTTGACGCTGTGATCAAAAGAATAGAATCACTTCTTATTACAAGGCCGGACGACAGAACTGACTTATTAAGTGCTTCCATAAGACATACATTTGTTGATGAGAATACCGGTTTAATAATAAAAGCATGGAGAGAGGAAACAAGAAAGGCTCATCAAGAAACCTTTTGGAACGTTTCAACAGATATCTTTGAATCAGCTGCTTTTTATATAGATGATGATGGGGCTTTTTTTAAGGGTGTGTCGACAGGGCATAATGTAAACGATATAACAAACGTTGAATTATACATTGGCAAAGGGAAGGATGACTCGAGGATTGTTTTATCTTTTAATAATGGTGACCACTTAACATATGGAAGCTACAACTACACTAGCACTATTCGTTTGGAAAACGATAGTACAAAAAGGCGATATTGTTATGTCGAGCAGGATAGCATTGTTGGGTTTTTTAGGGAAAACACTTCCCAGAGTCGGTGTATAACACAAAAATTTCAATCCGAAAGGGATGTTCTTTTCGCATGGAATCACTGTGTGTTTAATTCAAAATTGCAACATCAACAAAATCAATTTCGCATCAAAGATGGGTATTTAATTATTTTTGACAAGAAAAATGAATTTTACTTTCAAAGATATTCAATCGTTTCATTATTGCTACTATACAGATCCGGATTATTCTGAAGATTTTGTTAAAGAAATCAGATTAGACTTAACTGAGCTTGAAGTATTGATATATGAAGACGCTTATACAACGGAAGTGAAAAAAGAATGGTGGAAGAAAATGGATGAAGATGGAAAAAGAAAAATCTTAATTGCCAGGTTTTGAACGGCAGGGATGAGTCTTTGAGGTGATAAGCGGGTCTATTTGACCCCGACATTGTCATGCTCTATATAATGATATGGTTTCAAGAAAGGAGTATCAATGAAAGCTTATACAGGAGATCAGCCCTTCATATTTGTAAGCTACGCTCATGCTGACAGAGAAATTGTTTATCAAATCATTGAATTGTTACAAAACAATGGATATCATGTCTGGTATGATGAAGGTTTGCATATTGGAAATGATTGGAGAGATGAGCTCGCAAATAAAATCCAGTTCTGTCGTGCGTTTATTTTCATGCAGTCAAGTGCATCCATAAAATCTGCCTTTTGCAAAGATGAAATCTATGCAGCCGACTCTGAAATGAAGGAGAGAATGAATAACAATATATCTGACGAAGACAGTCTTCCATTCCTAACGGTCCGACTCGATGAGTCAGATGTTTCCGGGGGGCTCCGAATGATTCTCAACTCAAAGCAGAAAGTTAACGGCGTCAATGCCTCTGCAAAAGAGATAATCCAACAGCTTATCAGCAGCAGTAAGCTGGATGCATGCAGAGACCAGTTTCGCTATGTGGAAGGAGTAAACTGGGGACCTGAGCGGAGTGGTTACTATTTTGATGACTGCCCGGATCATCGTGTCTTAAACTCCGTAATCGACAATCCAATCTATGGAGACGAACGTCATTTCCTGAGTATTGATAATCCTTTGCAAAGTGAAGATGACCATCTCTATACAGTTATTCCGGGAAACATCTATACTGTTCAGATCATCTATAACAATGATGCTCGCCCTAATACAAATGCCAGTGGAAAAGGAATTGCAGATAAAGTAAAAGTTTCTGTTAAACTCCCTGATAAACTCACTGCAAATAAACTGGAAATACTTCAGGCAGATATTTCAAGTGCCAACACTGAACATAGGAACATTTGGGATCAGATTGCACTTTTCTGCCCGTTCGATGCAGTTGTCGAGTACATACCTGCATCAGGAAAAATCTATAACTACGGAAAGTTAAATAATACAGGTCTGAGTACTGAACTATTCTCTACAGGCGATTATCTTGGATTTAACAAGGTAAGTGGTAAAGTCCCTGCCGGATTACAATTCAGCGGTCGTATTGTATTTGATTTCCAAGTTAAAGCAATACGCCAGGTGTTTTTTGAACGCACAGTATCCGTTGATAAGAAAAACTACTCTAATCGCATATCTGTAAGGCCCGGAGATATCCTGACTTTCCGTATAAAAATAAAAAACAATCATTATAATGATATAGGATATGTCACTTTTCGAGATGAATTGCCGGAGGGACTGGAATATATCCCTGATACGACCATCCTATATGCAATACCCAATGTGACCGGCAGAAAGCTGTGTGATGCTATTACCAAAAACGGAATCAATACTGGACTGTTTGGCGAAGGTGTAAGCGGGGTGATTCAATACAAAGCAAAAATCAGCGAAGATATTTCAACCTCATGTGAACTGGTCTCCAAGAGTCATCTTTGGTTCAACCCTATAAAAGAATATAACTATGATTCTCCTGAACATCGTAGGAAACCTGTGCTTGATAAGGCAGTTGATATGCACTCCGAAACCACATGTTATGTGCATGTATGATGTTCTGTTACAGTTCATTTTCGTAAATAGAATGGTTATTATCAGACGCAGTAAACCCGTAGTTAGGTGACAATTTTATTGGCTTGAAAAATGAAAACTGGTTAATACAAGGGGGTAGTATGAGTTTTAAAGATGAATTGCAAAATTTGCGTAGAGAGGCAGACCGAACTGCTAAGGATGAAGCAATAAAAAAGAGAATAAAAGAGCAGAAAACCCGAGAACCAATTCCAGAAGCTGAACTGAAAATCCTGGCAGAGAGCATGGTGAATGCAGTCAAAGAAGATCTCAGAAAAGAAGTAAAAGCAAAGAATATCCAGAGTGAAACTATAGGATTATTGGGGCTTATAAGAAATTATAGGTATTCTACGAAGGATTGGTGGGAGTTGGCTGCGATTGACTACGTGCCTGAGCGCCCAGGTTCATTTTATCACCCAGAGCACTATCCTGATTACGGATTAATGAGATATTTACCTGAAACTAAGTATTTCGATAAATACAAGTATACCATGCACTCAGATGTACGGTGGCCGACCAATATTATAATGTGCGTTCCATGTCATCTAGAACAGTTACTTGAAGCTGTTAGGATGATACTGGCTAAGGATGGTTGTATTGCATCTTGGAGTATTGAGGGTAATTATGTGCGCTTTAGCGCTTATATTAAATGTGATGCTGAAGGCAATCTACGCTGATAAACACTTCATATGCGCTAAGACAGAGGAATAGAGGACAGATAGCAGAAACTGTGATTGCTGACAACGAGTATACATTATGGTCAGTCATATCTGTGATAGGACGAAAACGCAATTATGACGTCGACGGAAACATAACTGCATGTAAAAAAAAACGGTCGTGTTTCTGCCGTATGTGTTCTGCCGCAGTACCAAGGCAAGGGAATTACACAAAAGTCATTGTTGGAAATTGAGAGATTACATCCCGACATTGAGCGATGGTTTCTGGATACCATACAGGAAGAAGCGGGCAATTTCCATTTGTATGAGAAAATCGGCTATAAAAAGACTGGTAGAACCGAAGTAATCAATGAGAAAATAACACTAATCTTTTATGAAAAGAAACAGGCAAAAGGGCTCTTATTGCCCACAGACCTTTGATAATGTCGGGACGTAAAGATATTCATGACTGCAGTCACGAATATCCGGCGCTGGTTTGTGTTCAAAAGGAGAGATTTATGAACGACAGCGAAGTGACCGTCACGAAGAATGGAACAGAAGTTGAGCATATCCCTAATGACGCGGCTGTTTCTTATCTGACAGACTCTCTGACTGGAATACTACACAGAAATTATGGAATAGAAGACGCGAAGAAAGAGAAAATCAAGGAAAAGGATGAAGAGTGCAAAGTATCCGGCCAGAGTGCAGACCGTCCCGGCTGTACGTAGGCGCGAATTGATTCCAATAAAGCTGGCGTATGGATCATTAACAGATAGGAACAGAACAGCTACAGTGTTGTAAAGAAGAAAAGGAGGCTCTATCGCCTCCTTTTTTTTTGTCGCCAAAACCCGATCAGCTCTCGGCCTCACATTCCGCCATCTGCACGTCGACATCCTGAAAGACAGCATCGATCTTTACGGCAAGGTCTGACCGCTCATTCACATAATCCTGTGCAGATGCAGCCTGCCCCATCACGGTATCGTAGGCAGATGTACAGTTTGCTGAAGAGGGGGTATTTGTCACGTACAGTCCGGTAACGTCCCCGGAAGACGACCCTGCTGCCGCTGCGCCTTCACGAATAGCCGCCGCTTCTGCCGCTGCGCTCTCCTGGTTAGACTTGATCACGATATGCCTCCCTTCTCTGTAATTCACCCGCCGTACGCCTGCAGGATATCGTGCGGGATATGGTGCGTCTGGGCGGTCGTTTGCGGTATATAGGAATTTGTATTATTCGCTCACCTCCGGACCCCTTCCGCGAAATAATCGGCAAAAGATGCCGGGTTTCCTCCTGATCCGGGATATGTCTCCGGAGACGGCGCCGGAAATTCACCGGAAATCTGTCCGTCCGTTGCCATCCTGAAAACATCGCGGGACGCCGCCGGCATGTACCGGTCAGCGAGGAGCGCTTCTTCCTCATTGCCATAAATCCCCTCGAAAGGGATTCTCCAGGTGGATCTTATTCCAGGCAGCGGGGAAGAGGGGGCGCTGTCGGTAAGGAACGCATCCACGGTCTGATTGTTGATCCGGGAACCGTAAGGCGTACCCGCACACAGTCC
>CADBMH010000226.1 GCA_902795705.1 uncultured Lachnospiraceae bacterium
AGTCTTCTCAACAGACCACCCGAAAGCTTCTTCGGATAAAACTTTTTAAAATCCTTGATATCGACAAACGCAAGTGCTTCCTCGACATACTGCTTTCTCATCGCCTTATCCTTTATATAAAGTCCGCAGAAATAATCCACATTTTCATATACATTCAGATTGTGAAATACTGCAACATTCTGTGACACTACCCCGATCCTTTTTTTGATATCCAGACGGTTCGGTGTCATCTTTTCTCCAAAAAGCTTAATCTCCCCATTATCATAAGCCAATAAAGAAAGCAGACAGTTGATCGTCGTCGTCTTTCCGGAACCGTTCGGTCCCAAAAGTCCAAACACCTCTCCCTTTTCAATCTTTAAGCTGAAATTATCCAGTGCGATCAGTTCCTTATATCTTTTTACCAGATGTTCGATTTCTACAATCGTTTCCCCCATATCTCTTCTTCCTTTCCTGTGTACCATTTATTGCACACGATTTTAATACATAACCATTTCTACCCATTATAAGCATTCAAATTAAAATTGAAAAGTGAAAAAAGTCATCAAATGATATGACAAATGTCATTACATATCTTCAATGACTTCTTATTACCGTTAATCTTTATGAAATAAAATATATCCTTTGCTTGCCGTACACTTCATTAAAATTTGGTACGGCAGCTTGTCATAATGCTTCCCAAGCTTGTATCCGAACAGCCTGAACCCGCACTGCGCTGCAAAATATACCGCCTTTAAAAAATGTCCTTTCTTTAGCAGGGTAAAAAGTATTTTTTTCGCATAGCCTGCTCCCTCTTTTTCCGAAGAAATCTTTTCAAAGATTTCACTGTACTGTTTCTGGGATACTCCCAGATCAAAATTCCTGTGAAACTGCTGCATACAGGTATAGGAATGCGAATGGAATACCTTTGCCTCTGCCTGATAATATACGGCATATCCCGCCTCGATCACCCGGTATGCCATGATCATATCTTCATTAAAAATCGTCGGATGCACAAAGCCGCCAAGCTTCTGATACAAAGCACGGTCATACATCGCACAGACATCCGAAGAAAAGTAGGTTTTGATTCCAAGTGTCTCCCTGTCCGCTGATGTTTTCAAACGGCTCTGTGCAGGATAATTAAATTCTCTTGTCATCTGTTCCACAAGGTCTGCTTCCTTTCTCGGAAGCTGTCTGGCATAGCAGATACCAACTTTTTCCTTTAAGGAGCCCGCAAGAAGCTTTTCAATCAGCTTATCATCACAAGGGATCGCATCCTGCGTCATAAATAAAATGTAATCCGCATCCGATTTTCCTGCGCCTGCATCTCTGGTCGCGCCGTGATCGAACTCCTCTTTCTTCACAGGAAAGACTTCTATCCTTTCGTGCTCCGAATGAAGTAAGGCTTCTCCCTCTTCCATTGTCTGCATCAAAATAATTTTATTCACAGGCACCGTCTGCTTCATCAGACGCTTTAACAATTTCTGAAATTCTGCTCCCGGTCTGTAAACGGGAATGATAACATCAATTGTTTTTCCCGCCTTCCCACTGAGTTCTTTATTCTCCATGTCAACCCCCTGCCAGACTGTCCGAAAACCTTCTGCAACTATTTTAATACTACAACACTAACCTATACCCAATAATTTCCCTGCGACCTCTACTGCCTCCTGTGCATCCTTCGAATAGCCGTCTGCTCCGATTTCGTCCGCAAAGCTCTGTGTGATCACAGCACCACCTATCATGATCTTCGCTCTGACATTTTCCTGTTTTGCAAGATTTACCACCTTTTTCATCTCCATCATCGTTGTCGTCATCAGCGCCGAAAGTCCGATGATATCTGCATCCTCCTTTTTGGCAACCGCAATGATCTCTTCCGCAGGAACATCCTTTCCCAGATCAATGACACGGTATCCGTAATTTTTCAACATCAATGCCACCAGATTTTTTCCGATATCATGGATATCATGCTCAACTGTAGCGATCACCACAGTTCCAAGACTTTTACTCGTCCGATTTGCCGCAAGGATCGGTTCCAGAATCGCAATCCCGCTTTCCATCGCTTCTGCGCTTGAAATCAACTGCGGTAGATAATAAATCTGCTTATCAAAAAGTTCTCCGACATGATTGATTGCCGGAATCAGGCTTTTATCAATAATCTCTTGTGCGTCCTTCCCCTCTTCTATTTTCTTTTTAACCAACTCCGTAACTTTTTCTTTGCGCCCCTTGACCACTGCTGTAAAAAGATCGTCCCCGTTATCCGCTACCGCAGCTTTCCCTGCACTTCCCTTATCCTTTGAAACAGCCTGAAGGTTTTCTGCAGAAACCTCTCCGGAAACAACAGTGATCTTTTTCTCACCCACTCTTTCAATGTACCGGATATCTCCCTCCGGCTTATTCATCAAAAGATCTGCTGCATAGACCGCATGCATCAAAAGCTCCTGGCTCGGATTGGCAATCGCCATCGTAAGACCGGACTGAATCGCCATGGACATAAACGCACTGTTAATAAAACTTCTCTCTGGCAGTCCGAACGAAATATTCGATAAACCGCATGCCGTCGCAAGTCCCAGTTCATTTTTACAATATGATATCGTCTCCAGCGTCTCTATCGCCGCCTTCCGGTTCGCCCCCACCGTAGCAACCAGTCCGTCAACAATGATGTCCTCTTTTACAAGTCCCTCTTTCAGGGCAGCATCTAAAATCATATGAATGATTTTCTTCTTTTCCCCGATATCCTTCGGAAG
>CADBMH010000227.1 GCA_902795705.1 uncultured Lachnospiraceae bacterium
GGGATCAGTCCTGAGGAAATCTATGCGAAGGCGAATGAGAGCATTGAACGGATGAAGAAGGCATAGGTCTGAAAAGTGACGCGTGCCTTTGTCAGTTGTGTCCTGCGTCCTGTCTTTTAGTCACATGCAAAAAAGGCACGCTTAAAAAATGGGGAAAGCCAAACGATAAAGTATTGACAAAGGGGATCAGAGTGGTATAATAGATTTAAACATTTGAATAATTGTTCATATGTTTAAGAGAAAAACTAAATAATAACTTAAAATCAAAATATTGATGGAAGTGGATGATGGTTACGGTGAATCGTAACAGAAAACCCATTCCGGAACGGAGGCTGTGATGAAGAAAACATATAAGATCGAGGTGGACTGTGCAAACTGTGCAAATAAGATGGAGGAGGCTGCAAAGAAAACAGCAGGGGTGAAGGATGCGGTTGTAAATTTCATGACATTAAAGATGAAGGTGGAGTTTGAAGAGGGGGCAGAGCCTGCGGATGTAATGCCGGAGGTATTGAAAAGCTGCAAAAAGGTAGAGGATGATTGCGAAATTTATTTCTAGTCCGATTTTTTTCATTGCTTTTTAGCAGAGGGGAGAAGCTTATGAACAAAAAACAAAAAAAGGTTTTGATCCGGATCATCATTGCAGCTGCTTTGATGATCGTTTTTGTGCTTTTGCCGGTAAAGGGATGGCTTCGGTTTGTTTTGTTTATGATCCCGTATCTGGTGATCGGTTATGATATTCTTAAGAAAGCGTTGAAAGGAATCTTAAACAGACAGGTTTTTGATGAGAATTTTTTAATGGCGGTAGCGACAGTCGGTGCGATCGCCCTTGGTGAATATACCGAGGGTGTTGCCGTTATGCTGTTTTATCAGATCGGGGAGCTTTTTCAGAGCTATGCAGTCGGAAAGAGCCGGAAAAATATCAGCGATCTGATGGATATCCGTCCGGATTACGCCAATATTCTGGTGGATGGGGAAATGCAGGTGGTGGAGCCGGATGAGGTAGAGGTCGGAAGCATCATTGTTGTGAATCCGGGGGAAAAGGTGCCGATCGACGGTATCGTGACAGAGGGAGCGGCGACCTTAAACACCAGTGCCCTTACGGGAGAAAGTATTCCGAGAGAAGTTGAGACCGGGGATGAGGTGATCAGCGGCTGTATCAATATGACAGGAGTGTTAAAGATCGAGACGACGAAGGAGTTTGATGAATCCACAGTTTCGAAGATCCTGGATCTTGTGGAAAATTCAAGTTCTAAAAAATCAAAATCGGAAAATTTTATTTCCAAATTTGCAAAATACTATACACCGATCGTCTGCATCAGTGCACTTCTTTTGGCGGTTTTGCCGCCGGTGGTGCGGATGGCTTTTTTACAGACGACTCCTGCGTGGGGGACATGGGTGTACCGCGCGCTGACCTTTTTAGTTATCAGTTGTCCGTGCGCACTGGTGATCAGTATTCCTTTAAGCTTTTTTGCGGGAATCGGAGGAGCGAGCCACGAAGGTGTTCTGGTAAAGGGCTCGAATTATCTGGAAACGCTGGCACAGACAAAATGTGTTATATTTGACAAGACCGGAACCATGACACTTGGTGTCTTTGAAGTGATGGGAGTCCATCATAGTGAGATGGAGGATAAAGAGCTATTGGAGATTGCCGCTCTTGCGGAGTATCATTCGAACCACCCGATCAGCAAAAGCATCAAGCAGGCATATGGTGGTGAGTTAAATGCGGGGAGGGTTTCCGATGTGGAGGAAATCGGCGGAAATGGTATTGTGGCAACGGTAGATGATAAGCGCATCGCCGTCGGAAACGGAAAGCTGATGGAGAGGCTCTCTGTTTCTTATAAGGAATGCCATGGGAGCGGAACGGTCGTGCATGTGGCAGTGAACGGAGCATATGCCGGTCACATTCTGATTGCAGATAAATTGAAACCGCATGCAAAGGAGGCAATCACTGCCTTAAAGAAAAACGGGATCACCAAAACGGTGATGCTGACCGGAGATATTAAAAAGGTAGCAGTGGAAGTAGGGGAAAGTCTGGGGATTGATGAGGTACACAGTGACCTTCTTCCGGCGGATAAGGTTTCCCTGGTAGAAA
>CADBMH010000228.1 GCA_902795705.1 uncultured Lachnospiraceae bacterium
CGGCAATGCATTCTCTTTCCTGAGCTGTTTTGCTTTCACACAGAAAACCACACCGGCTGTAATGCCACAGAGAAACACAAAAAGTGAAAATGCATCAAAAAATTCCCCCGCAGCACTGCCCGAAAACAAATCCTCAAATTCCTCATACATCGTCATCAGAAACGGCGTCAGAATGAAGCACATCACTCCAATCCCGACCATCCATGCATGCTTCCACGCATAGGCAAAATAATCCTTCACCTGTTCTAAATCCATTTTCTTTTCCGTTCTGTACACATTTCCGGCAGACTGATATCCGTTCCCCTCAGAGCGAACGTCCCCGCCTGCCGCTGAAGCATATTCGCTCTTTCCCTCTCCTGTCGTATTATGTTCTGTGTCATCCTCCCCCTTTGTCTGTTTTAACTGCTCAGAAATTCCCAGTTCCTCTGCAATTTCCTCCAAATTCCCAAACTCCGAAATAATAACACCAACTGCCTCTTCTTCGCTTTTCCCCTCTGATAAAAGCTCCTCGTATTTATCCTCCATCATCTCTAAAAGCTCTGCTTTTGCCCGCCTCACTTCATCGGTATCCGGCAGACCTAAAAATAGATTATCAATATATTCTTTAATCGCATCCATACCCTGTTCTCCCTTCTTTCTGCTTTTTTCAGACCACAAACCGGTCAATCACCTCTTTCGTCAGCTCCCACTCCGCGCACTTCTCTTTAAAATACTCTTTTCCATTCTCCGTAATCCGGTAATAGGTTCTTTTCTTTCCGTTCGTTTCCTCTCCATGAAACGATTCCACATATCCCTTTTTCTCCATCCGCGAAAATGCCGAGTAAAGTGTTGTTTCCTTGATGATGTACTTCTCTTCTGAAATCTTCCTGATCTGCTTCGATATCTCATATCCATAAGAAGGATCCTTCTGCAGGATATATAATATCATCGTATCGTTATATCCACGGATTACATCGCTGCTGATACCCATATGCCCTCTCCTTTCCTTCGTCTGTCGTACTATGACTATCATAGTACGTCTGTCGTATATAAATATAGCATAATTACTACGACAGTTCAAGTAGTTTATCAAAAAAAGACAGAGAAAAATCTTCTCTGTCTTTTTGCAAATTTTCTACTATTCCTTCTCATGGTTTTAAATCTGAAAAATCAGTGATTCCCATGGCTTTTTAACCGCGTTTCCGTCACCTTGAGTTTATATTGAAAACCTCATTTTCTTCCAACATCCTTTAAATTCTATTCCAAACCGTCCCTTCTCTGGTATCCTTCAGTTCAATCCCCTTTTCTAACAATTCATCTCTTATCGCATCGGCTTTTGCAAAATCCTTCGCTTTTTTTGCCTCTTTCCGCTCCATAATCTTCTGTTCTATATATTCCTTCAAATCGTCATCCACCCCGGCACCCTTCTCCGGCTGACCTTTCAACAAATCAAGAGAAAGCACTTTGTCAAAATCCGAAAGAAGCGCCCTCTTACTGACATCATCCATCTCCGCCTTTAAAACATCATAGACTACTGTCAATGCCTGCGATGTATTGATATCATTTCCGATTGCATGCATAAACGCTTCACGATATGATTTCATTTTTTCCTCTTCCGGTTCCCCTTCCTCTGAAAGACCCGCAATCTTTTTCACTAATTTCTCATAGGACTGCTTCACATTATTTAACACCTCATAGCTGAAAACCAATGGTTTCCTGTAGTGTGACTGCAGGCAAAACATCCGGTATACCATCGGACTGTAACCTTTTTCCTCTAAAAGAGAAAGCGTCAAAAAATCTCCCTTTGATTTACTCATCTTTCCCGTCTGATCATTTAAATGAAGTACATGAAACCAGTAATTGCACCATTTATGTCCCAAATACGACTCACTCTGCGCAATCTCATTCGTATGATGCGGGAAAATATTATCCACACCGCCGCAATGGATATCCAGCTTTTCACCCAAATGCTTAATACTGATTGCCGAACACTCAATATGCCACCCCGGATATCCGATACCCCAGGGGCTCTCCCACTTCAGCTCCTGATCATCAAACTTTGACTTTGTAAACCACAGTACAAAATCCGTCTTATTTTTCTTATTCTCATCCTCTTCAACATCTTCTCTGGCTCCGACCATCAGCTCTTCTTCATTCTGATTGGAAAGCACATAATAATTTTTTAACTTAGATGTATCAAAATAAACATTTCCTCCCGCAATATACGCATACCCATCGCCTAACAGCTTTTCGATCATATGGATAAATTCCGGAATACAATTTGTCGCCGGCTCTACTATATCCGGTGTTTTAATATTTAATTTTTCACAATCCTCAAAAAAAGCATCCCGATAAAATTTTGCAATCTCCATGACACTTTTCTTTTCACGTTTTGCGCCCATAAGCATCTTATCCTCACCGCTGTCCGCATCACTCGAAAGATGCCCCACATCCGTGATATTCATCACCCGTTTCACATCATATCCTGCATAGCGCAAAGTTTTTTCCAGAACATCTTCCATCACATAACTTCTCAAATTTCCTATGTGCGCAAAATGGTACACAGTAGGTCCGCAGGTATACATGCTGACCTTCCCCTCCTTATTTGGTACAAACGGTTCAATCGTTCTCGTCAATGTATTATATAAATGTATCTGTTCTGTCATAATTGTGCTCATGCTGCGAGCCTCCTTTCGCGAGCAGCTAATGCACCAATGTTTGTGCTGCTCGCTGCACAAACTTGTTGGAGTGAAAAATTTATTTTTCACTCTTACCTCCGATTTCTCAGTTGAAAACAATAATAAAGAAAATATTCCTTTCTCCCCCTCAAAAAGTATTTCCCTATAAACTGTTTTCTAATTTAATCTGTGCTATCATAACATACTTTTCATAACTTTTCAATGTGATTATATCTGTCAATTTTCCTTATATTGCCAAAAGATTTCTAATCATATATAATTGTAGTTATGAAAATATGTATTTAGAACAAAAGAGTAAGGAGAATTCTCATGTCAAAAACACTCAACAATAAAAAAATAGCATTTATCCTATGTACAAACAACGAACTATACTACCAGGAATGTTGTTATTATATTCAAAATCTAATCATTCCGGAAGGCTTTGAAACTGACATTATAGCTGTCAGGGAAGCAGAAAGCATGACCTCCGGATATAATGCAGCAATGAAATCCTCCGATGCAAAATACAAAATATATCTGCATCAGGATCTTTTTCTGATACGCAAAGATTTTATCACAGAGCTGTTAGATGTATTTTCCAATCCCGAAATCGGAATGGTCGGTCTGTTAGGAACCGACCAGGCAATCAAGCATGCCCATTTTGCATCCGATTGGGATATGGGTAGTATCATACACAATAATTTTTTAACTGTTTTCGAAGTTAATTTTTACAAAAAAGAGCAAACCTCCTTCTGCCCGGTCAAATTCATTGATGGTGTTTTAATTGCCACACAATATGACATACCATGGGACGAAATCCATTACGACAAATGGGATTTTTATGATATTTCCCAATGTATGCATTTTTCCGAACACGGTTATCAAATTGCTGTTCTTAACGCCTCTGAAAGTTTCGGATATCATGATATTGGTTTTTGCTCGTTGGAACAATATGACAAATACAGAAAATATTTTTGTGAAAACAATACCGGTTTTCAATATGAAGAACTACGGACAAATTATTATATTCCCAAGGAGATTAATGAAGTAAACAAAGCTATGATCAACGCTATTGAAAATAGGCTTTTTGATATTCCATACCAAATAAGGGATATTTATAAGAATAATATTATTTGTGATAATACTTACTCTTATATCCTTTTCTTTCTGAATATACTCGAAAAAGAGCTCAACCAATACAAAACTCCTCTTCTTTTAAAAATGGAATGCTTTCAGGATTTTATCGATACCTATAATCAAATAAAATTTTTTATGCTGCGAATTGACTTTGGATTAGAAACAACCGAAGCCAAAAGCATAGCCAACCTCATAAAAGAAGAAGTTATATCGATTGCATTAATAGAAGAAATCATCCAGCGCAGCTGCGTTAATCAGCAAAAAGTTGCTGATGCTATCACTGAAAACCTTCACGACTCATGGCAGTTTTCATAATTTTAACAAATTCCCCACTGCTGTTTGTCAGAACTTCCGCGCGCTCCTTCCCCCGCTGACGCATTTCCGCATAAAATACTTCATCTGACCGATATCGAAGGATCATCTCAAGCATTTCATCATAATTTTCTACAAAAAAGTCTTCTCCTGCTGCTGCCGCTCCATCCCCATATCCTATGGTAACAACCGGAACCCCTTTGTACAAAGCCTCTGCCACAGAACTGCCCCCGCCATTTCTTTTTGGATTCACAAATAAATCTATACATTCCAATACAGCCAGAATATCCTCCTGCATTCCCATATTGATCCCATATTTGTCAAACATACTGTCCTTCCTTAATTCCTCATATTTAGGAAAACCACCAACAAAAGCAACATAGATTTCCTGCTCCATTAACCTTCTCAAAAAATGAATACATTCCTCATCGATTTCATCATTCAACCGCCCCCCTACCAAGGCAACAATAAACGCTCCTTCCGGCAGCCCTAAATCCTTTCTGCTATAATGATGCTCCTGCTCCTTAAATGAAAATGTAAAAACACTTTCTATAAAGTGATCTGCAGATAAATGCTTTTTCTCTGCCCAAGCCAAATCTTCTACTGATATCTTTCTTCCAAGCACCTGAAACTGCCCACATGTTTGTGAGCGGCCGGAATATACGGTAGCAATAGTAATCGTCGGTACAATTCCACTGCATAAATCACTTACGATACTATTCCCACCAATCGTTACAATACAAAGCGGTTTTTCACTAGCAACGACATCCATTATTTCCTGAATCACCGATGCAGAAGGCATCTCAGCCGGACATTGAAAAAACGGATACAGTACATCATGATATGTATAAAGCTCTAATTTCTGCAGCTGTTTCACATACTTTCCCCCTATATTTCTAAACAAAACCACTTTATCCTGAGGCGACAACAATTCCGCAGTATTAATAATAAAAACCTCCTTATCCATTTCCTGCTTCAATACTTCTGCCCTATCAAGTGCAGTTTTGGTCGGAGCATGTACCAGATTCAAAAACTGTGTTGTCAGAACAAAAATCAAATTTTGATTTCTATCATTTACAGGGATATACTCATATTGCTTTGAGATTTCTTTTTTAAAGCCAAAAAGAATACTTTGATACAATCTTTCTACCAGTTCACCTGATTCATCATTCCCAGAAATCATTCCTATAAATCCCATCCTTCCCAGGTAGGAATACAAAAAAAACTTAATCCGATTTGATATTGTCGTATCTTCCAAACATTTTTTAATGAACTCATTATATACCTCTGCTGACTCCGTAGCATAAATCAGAAAAGAAGCAAAATAGTAATAAAGTATGCTCTTTTTACTCGCATCTAATATAACAGAAAACTTTCTGGTCAGTTCAACAGCCTTTTCCAGTCGTTCTTCTCTCTCTATCTTCATATACGACTCATATATATCGTCTAACTCCGTGAATTCAATTTTCCTATTAAGAAACTGCAACGTCGCCTGATAAATTCCCTCTACCGCCATACCAAACCTCCTTTTCAGATGCTACTTCATAGTATATCCCGTATTTCCCCAGCCACTCTCTACGTACCATTCTTTCTGAAATCAATATACCATATCCTTCCCAGAGACGCAAATCTAATTTTAGACTTGAAACATCTCATAAAAAAATGTATACTAAGCATATATTTATTGCTGTTTTTTTAATCTGAAAACATTCTATAACACAAGAAAGGATGGATATTATAGTATGAAGGATAACAAAAACGAAAGCTTCTCCCTCTTAAACCAA
>CADBMH010000229.1 GCA_902795705.1 uncultured Lachnospiraceae bacterium
TATTATGAAAAATTTGGATTTGTAAATGAAGGGATTTCTTCTTCGGAGCATGGGAATGCAGAATGGTATCAGATGCGATTGTCTTTTGAAGAGCGATAAAGACAGGCGGATATTCGGAAAGCATTTGCGGGAAAAGGATATTATGCTGTGAAACAGCAGGATATCCTTTTTTGCTTGTATCAAAATTGCAATTATGATAAAATAAACTCTGGCGAGTTTATTCAGCAGGTTGCATAGTCTCAAGCGGTGCTTGAGCTATAAAAATGCTTTTTATAAAAGCATTTTTTTCGTAGAGAAGGAGGAGAATTATGGTTTACAGAGATTTTCAGGATTTGAAGCTGTCAGGTCTTGGCTTCGGGGCAATGCGCCTTCCGGTCATCGATGGGGATGATGCAAGGATCGATGAGGCGCAGACGCAGAAGATGGTGGACTATGCGATGGAGCATGGGATTAACTACTACGATACGGCATGGGGATATCATGCGGGAAATTCAGAGACAGTCATGGGAAAGGCACTGGATAAGTATCCGAGAGAGAGCTACTATCTGGCGACAAAATTTCCGGGCTATGATCTCTCAAATATGCCGAAGGTGAAGGAGATTTTCGAAGAGCAGCTTGTTAAAACAGGGAAGGAATATTTTGATTTTTATCTGTTCCACAATGTCTGTGAAATGAATATCAATGAGTATTTGGATCCGAAATTTGGAATTTACGATTATCTGATGGAGCAGAAGAAAAACGGACGGATCAGTCATCTTGGCTTTTCCTGTCACGGAGAAATGGAGGTGCTTTCGCGCTTTTTGGAAGCTTACGGAAAGGATATGGAATTCTGCCAGCTGCAGATCAATTATTTTGACTGGACATTTCAGGATGCAAAGGCAAAGGTGGAGCTTCTTAGGAAGTACAATATTCCGGTCTGGGTAATGGAGCCGCTTCGCGGAGGAAAGCTTGCAAAGTTGAGTGATACCTATGAAAAGCAGTTAAAGGAGCTTCGTCCGGACGAGGAGATTCCGGCATGGGCTTTTCGGTTCTTACAGTCAATTCCGGGGGTGACGGTAGTGCTTTCCGGTATGTCGGATGAGTCACAGCTTCAGGCGAATGTGGCTACCTATGAGACAGAAAAGCCTTTGAATGAGGAAGAAATGAAAACACTGATGGACATTGTAGATCAGATGCAGTCAAAGAAATCGGTGCCGTGTACGGCATGTCACTACTGTGTGACCCATTGTCCGCAAGGACTCGATATTCCGCGTCTGTTATCCTTATATAATGAGCATGTACTTACCGCAGAGGGCGGGGGCATGGCGTTTATCGCACCGATGGCACTGATGGCGGTGGAGGAGGATAAAAAGCCTTCCGCATGTCTGCACTGCAGAAGCTGCGAACAGGTCTGTCCGCAGCAGATCAAGATTTCAGAAGCAATGTCGGATTTTGTATCTGCACTGGGCGGCTGATGGAGCGGCTTGAGTGACATGGTCCGTATGGCATCAGTTGGTGGCAAAATATCTTTTGAACTTGGCATCATATTATAATGAGAGAATAATCTGGGAAGTAATGGGGAGACAAAGATGGGGCGCAGGATAAAACGGGAAAGAAATATGAAAGAGCGGATTTTTTCTATGATTTCCGTAGGCGTAGTGGATGAGCCGGTCAATCAGGCGTATGATGTGATCAGTACCGGAGCGCTTATCATCAATTTAGCGGTCAGCATGATGAGTACCTTTGACGGTCTGAACAGAGAGTACGGGGCATTATTTGATCTGGTCGAGGAGATTACGGTAGCCTTTTTCACAATAGATTTTATCCTGCGGCTGTATACGGTTTCCCTGCTTTATCCGACAGAAAAAACACTTACGGCGGCAAGGAAGTATATCACTTCTTTTTCGGGAGTGGTGGATATTTTATCCTTTCTGCCGTATTATCTGCCGTTCTTTTTCCCGTCGGGGGCTGCGGTCTTCCGCATGGTTCGCGTGGTGAGGATATTGCGCCTGTTCCGTGTAAATGCGTATTATGATTCTCTGAATGTAATCACGGAGGTCATTTACAGGAAAAAGCAGCAGCTTTTATCCTCGCTTTTTATCATTGTTGTTTTGATGCTGGCATCGAGTCTTTGTATGTACAGTGTGGAGCATAATGCGCAGCCGGAGGTGTTCAGTAATGCGTTTTCCGGTATCTGGTGGGCGGCTTCGACTCTTTTGACGGTCGGCTACGGAGATATTTATCCTATTACAAATATAGGAAAGGTGCTGGGGATTGCGATTACCTTTCTGGGTGTCGGTATGGTTGCGATTCCGACCGGTATCATTTCTGCCGGCTTTGTGGAGCAGTATACGAGATTGAAGGAATTAGGAGATTATTCTGCAGAGCAGGATATCCGGTTTGTGGAGATTGCACTTGGCAAAAAGGATCTGTGGGTTGGCAAAATGATCAAGGAGCTTGGGCTGCCCAGGAATACGATCATCGCACTTGTGGAACGGGGAAATGATGTACTGCTTCCGAACGGTGATTTAAAGCTTCAGGAAAAAGATGTGATCGTACTTGGCTCCGAGGCGATGAGTTCAAAGAACAGATTAAATCTTTCGGAGGTCAAGGTCGGACCGGAGCATTACTGGCGGGATACAGCAATCAAGGATCTGGATATTTCCAGGCAGATGCTTATTGTGCTGATCAAGCGGAGAGGAAAATCGTTGCTCCCTCACGGTGATTTTGTAATCCGGCATGGAGATGTATTGATTATCGGGGATTTCCGGAAAAAGAACAAAAATTTGGAGGATTGATTCCGGAGAATTTTTCCGTGAATGCTTTGGTTAGAATATCATGATAAAATCCGCTGGAAGAATATGAAAATTCTGCCCGCGGATTTTTTGTATCGATAAGTGCATCAAAATGTATTTTCAGAAGTTATTTCTTCTTGTATTTGATTTTTTTTGAAGCCGTATTGCCGGCTTTGTCAGTTGCCTTTACCTTATAGGTGCCGGA
>CADBMH010000230.1 GCA_902795705.1 uncultured Lachnospiraceae bacterium
CAATTTTTTTAGGACTAAATCAGCGGAAACCCTTTATTTATAGGCTCCTTACTAACTTGACACTATATTAACATAAGCCCCAACATCCATAGCTGCAAAAATTCCTAAAGGCAGCCATGATACATTACTATACAGACCAAGTGCTTTTTCGGTGACAAAAGTGATTGTGGCACACATGGCGGCAGTCACAAGCGCAAGGACTCCCCATTTATACACAATGGACATATACACATCTACTGCTGTTCTCTTATTTGACATATCATCGTCCTCCTATCCTTCTCCTAAACTTTTCTAATCTTTCATAGCACACCATCTGAAGCTAAGGAATATTCTGCAATTTTGATGTTCTCAGATGATATTTCCTGTTTCTTTGTCTTCTTATCCTCATCATCCTTGTCATCCGGCAATCTGCTTACCACCTGATTTTTCCCGTTTCTCTTACCAAAGTAGAGCTTGGCATCTGCCTCCTCCATCATCTGTTGAACGGAAATACCATTATGATATGGAGCTACTCCTATCGTTACGGTAACATAAACCTCCGTCCCGCCCTGATAAATGACAGGATCTTTTGCAATATCCTTTCGTATCCTCTCTGCTGCAGCAACTGTCTTTTCTTCATCTGTTTCCAAAAGAACCAGAATCTCCTCTCCGCCCCACCGGAATACATTGTCATCCTTTTTTACTCCTGTTGATATGGTAGCCGCCACATACTTCAGCACCTCATCCCCGAACGCATGACCATAAGTATCATTTACTTTCTTAAAATCATCAATATCCATCATCATAAGACAGAATGTTGCTTTTCCGGTCTTTGCCTGCTTGTATGCCGCCTGTAAATAATTATCCATGCTCCTCCGGTTCAGCAGATGTGTCAAAGTATCATAATTGACATATTTCTCCAATTCCTCCACGAGAAATTTTCCACCAAAATAAGTAATGATGTTAATTGACAAAAACATCAGGAGAATACCGACCATGCGAAAAGTCATGTTTGCCACAAAATAATCATCCTGTGGGGGTAAAAGTCTTTCTCCTTTCACAAACCATGATATGAACATGGAAGCTGAAATTCCAACTGTCGAAAATGCCACAAGCTTTACATCAAAGAAGAAAGCCTCCACAATCGTAAACAAAAGACCAAATGCCCAGAAATCCATATAGGGCCATATGTAGGAAATCATATTCCACTGGACAATCACAATCACTGCCATAACATATTTACCGGCTTTTAATTTATCCGGCAAAACAATTCCATTCTCTCCAAAACCTGTTTTTATAAAATAAAAACCAATCGCCAGATATAAAAAATCAGAAACAGCAAACATCCATAGGGCTGTTTCATTTACATCAGGATACCAACCTAAAGAATGTAAACTAATGATCGTAGCACTTGCACATAAACAAAAAATCGGTATGATAAGTACAATGATTTTATATACACGATTTGTGTAAGCATCCAATGCCGATAATTCCCATTTTTCCATACCTTTTCCTCTCTTTCTTTTAACTGGAATCTACTGTACAAAGAGAAAAAGACGATATAGCCTAATGTTTATGCTGTATCGTCTATATAACCGCGCAAAAAGAACAGTACCATTCTATGTCTGTCTGTCTGATAAATTATATTTATTTAATTTCATTTAATCAACCCCTTTTTTATTATTTTTTCATCAAAAATTATATAACATAGCTATTGCTGAATATCCTGCACCTACAGTGCATATTATTATTTTATTATTCTTTTCTGAATAATTATCCCACATTCTATTTATGCACAAGAATGGACAAGTATTTCCCGTATATCCATACTCTTTTCCTAAAAAATGATATTTTTTGTCTTTTTCTTCAACATCTAAAAGTTTCAAAGTTCTTAGATTATAAACATCACTAAGTTGAGAAAACACATAATAATCAACATCTTTAGGGGTTAATGAATTCCTTTCTAATAATCTTCTGATAATTTCATTCCATTTTTTCAGAAAGAAAATCCATATCAAACGATTTCCATTCTAATCTCTTTTCATTTGGCTGAATAGCCTTAAGAGCCACTTTTGACATTCCACATTTAGGATATGTTACATATTCATTATAGGAAGCATCCAAAAATACTTCTCTGTCGATAATGCCCCTTTGTGTATCTTCCTCAACAAGTTCCAAAGCTACACAAGCAGCCGCATCAGCAAATGTTGCATAAACAACAGTATCATCCCAATGTTTATCCAATTCCTCATTATATACTTTGTTTGAAGGAATATATACTCCTGTTCCTTTCATCACAACATTTTTCAACTTTTTACCTCCTGTCACCATATCCGCTAACAATCTTAAACCAAATATCCTTAATATTCTTTATATTAACATAGATTAAAACAGTTGTCTATAAAATTTCAACAATACAAAAACAGCAATTTTTCTTCCATGCCTTGCCCTCCAAAATGATAAAATTTCAATGTTCAAAATCCATAAAAAAAGAACCGGAGATTTTTTCTTTCCCCGATCCTTTATGTAGATGTTTTTGCGGCTTATCTGTTTATAAATCTTTCATGCACTTTCTGTGTTCTAATCCGACTTCCAGACCGTCATGGAAAGCAAGCATGGCTGCCACTTCCCCGTATCTGTTGCTGTATGCCCCGACAGTATCATCAAGCCGCATGATAAGATTTGCATTTTCCTCTCCGGTCTCCAAAACTTTTTTCAGCCTCTTTAACACTTCATGGTATTCCACCCTGAGTTCCATATACATCTGATCCTCCTGTAGCGTTTCATCAAGTGACTGCTCCATGTGTCCGCTTAATACTTTTTCTGTCCTGTTCCCATCGCATAAAAGATGGAAGATGAGCTTTGCCCCTGCCTTCATTCCGACAGAAAAATGGATCATCGCATAAGTTTCCGCATATTGGAATACCATTTCCATTACCCTGTCTAACGCATCCTCCGGTACATTTTCTTTCATTCCCTGCTTCAAAATCTCTCTTGCCTGTTTCTCCCGCTCATCAGGATTTTTCCGGATTTTACATTCAATGTGCTTTCATATTGGATAAACTGCCCTACTTTCTGTATATCCGCCCTCTCAAGCATTTTATCAAATTGTCCCATGCTGTTTTACCTCCGGAAAATATCCATTTTTGTATGATTCTTTTATGCCGCAATTCTCCTGAGCTGCCATATTATTATCCGTCATTCTCTACGCACCCAATCTTCCCAAAATCCTGTAAAATAAAACAGGGTTCCATATATTTTAATCTGATGTATTCTCTGACAGATTATTTTATATGGAGCCCTGTTATGTTATCATAATGG
>CADBMH010000231.1 GCA_902795705.1 uncultured Lachnospiraceae bacterium
CTTTGCATCTGCAGGTTGATCATTGATCGTGTATTCTCGTTAACGAAGCGGAGCATCAGTTTTGCACGCATTCGAGTAACCTCAGTATACGCTATGACCTCAAGCAATAACTTCAAACCCGAGTCCATTTTCAATGGCATAACGTTCCGCTTCACTGCCCTTTTTCCCTGCAATCGTAAGGGACTTACTGCAATTCTGAAATACATTTTCTCCGAATTTTGTGACATTCTCCGGAATCAGGACCCATTCCAAACTTTTACAGCCGCTGAACGCCTTATCCCCGATCGTTCTTACCTTGTCCGGAATGACAACTTTTTTCAAACCCGTGCAATTCGAAAAAACAAAACGTTCAATTTCAGTCACACCTTCCGGGATGGGCACATTTTCAAGCCTCGGGCAGCCGCTGAATAAGCCTGAAGACAGTTTTTTGAGCTTTTTCGGCAATCTGACAGTCTTCAACCCGCTGCACAACATAAAGGCAAAACTGTCGATTTCTCTTACACTATCGGGAATGACGATTTCCTCAAGTGCGGCACAGGATTGAAACGCTTCCTCACCGATTTCCGTAACAGCTGCAGGGATCAGAATACTTTTTATTCCAGCCTTCCCTTTGAAGGCTTTATCGCCGATTTTTGTCACACTCTCAGGAACAACAATATCCGAATTGAAACATTCCCCTTCATACAAAATGCTGAAACATTTTGTCTCGTAACCCTGTGCTGCCGATAATGCCAGAAGCTCATCACGATATTTTTCGCAGAGCTTTCTGGACGCCGCTTCAATCATAATATGCGGAAAGGATGCATGCAGGAAACGAAGGGTTGCAGAAACCATTTCCATCTTTACATCATTTACTTTATTGACCCATTGATTGAGCTTTTCATCTTGCTCCACTTGATCAATATCATCTGTTATTATATCTACGCGAATAAACGGGAACGGCCGGCTGCTTTTCATTAACTTATTATCGATGCGCGTCCAGGACAAAATAAGCGTTGCATAAACAGGATCGCCCTCCATCTGTTCAAAAGTGAGCACATTGCCATCCCATGTCACATGAGTCAATGTCTTTTTTTCATAACTTTCGGGGTTGAAAGAACGGCACATTCCCGCAAATCTCACTTCCGGAAAGACCGCTGCAAGGATCAAACAGAGCATCGAAAAGAAATCTTCAAAGTACCGATTCTCAATCAGACGATTATCTTCGATAGCGGAACAATCACTAAACAAGAAACGGGATCCTTCCATCTTAATATGTCTTTTAAGTTCTTCTGCTTTTTCTGTATATGTGGAATCAGCGGCACCGCTCCGTGATGCCCGCAGGTTAGCCATTTTATAATCCGTCCACAGGTTTTTAAAAGCAGAGATTTTTTCATAACGCACATGCCGGGAAGGATAATGGATCCAGCCGTCAGCATTTTCCGGTTGCATATCGTCAAACGGAAGAAAATTGCAGCCGTTCAGAAAATACACACGGATCATCGTTTCGGCAATGATACGCGCCTTTCTGAGGCCTTCCGGGGCTTCGAAGATAAGCTCGATATCAGTTTGGGGTTCCATGCAGATATTATATCCTGTTTCGGGAGATCCTTCGCAGACAGCGCTATCGAATTACTCCATCGTACCCAAAGCATGAAAATGTCGATTTCTTCTGGTATTTCCAAAAACAGTCCATGTATACCGAGCTTTACAGAAGTATTCGTTTCCGTTTATTTTTTATAGGGGACATAAAATTGAAGGGCATTATCAGGATCTCTTCAAGGAAAAGATTCCGTCATTTTGATTTTTATCCCATTTATACTATAATTTTTTATACGAATCTTTTCGAGAGAACAGTCTGCAGCAGTTTCCGAATAAAAGGATAACGATAATATCCTATCGGGATTCATATTCAAAGAAAACATGCGTCAGCAATCATGCTTCAGTGATAAATAGAAAAAGGAGATCAGAAATGTCATTACCTGTACTTTGTGAAACTCTTATGATTATTTGTTTTGGTTTATCCTGGCCGAACAATGTATTAAAATCCCTGCGTTCACGGACTGCGAAAGGGAAAAG
>CADBMH010000232.1 GCA_902795705.1 uncultured Lachnospiraceae bacterium
CAATTTACCACAAAAAAGATAGAACGTTTTCCCCTTACTGTCCTTTGTTCCATTCCTTTATAAGAGCGATTTCCTTCACATATCCGTCATCTTCATTCGGCGTTTCAAGGATAAACGGCTTGCCCTGCAGGAGCGGATGATTCACTACATATTTGAGTGCCTCCTCCCCGATTTCTCCCTGTCCCAGCTTCTGGTGGCGGTCCTTGTGGGATTCTCTCGGATTCATACTGTCATTCAGATGAACTGCTTTTAACCGGTCAAGTCCGATGATCTCATCAAACTCCTTTAACACATGATCAAAATCTCCCACAATGTCATAGCCGCCATCCCATGTATGGCAGGTATCAAAGCATACACCCAGGTTTTTGCTGTCCTCCACCAGATCAATGATCCTTCTTAACTCCTCAAAATCCCTTCCGACCTCACTGCCCTTTCCTGCCATCGTTTCTAAAAGAACCGTCGTATTTTTCGCAAGAGAAAGTGCTTCATTTAATGCTTCTGCGATTACGGGGATCGCCGCATCAGCCCCCTGTCCGACATGAGAACCCGGATGAAAATTATAATAATTTCCGGGAACATATTCCATGCGCTTCATATCATCTAACAGCATTTCCTTGGAAAATCTGCGGATATCCTCCTTAGCCGCACACAGATTCATCGTATACGGTGCATGTGCAACCAATGGTCCGATCCCGTTTTCCTCTTTAAATGCCAAAAACTTTTCCACATCATTTTCATCAATATCCTTCGCCTTCCCGCCTCTCGGATTTCTTGTAAAAAACGCAAAGGTATTTCCACCCAGTTTCACACACTGCTTTCCCATTGCCAAAAATCCCTTGGAAGCAGATAAATGATTGCCAATGTAAATCATAAATTTCCCTTTCTATCCTCACTCTTATTCTTTTGATTCTCTCACCTTTATGCATGAAAAGCATCAAAGCCGGTCAGATTCTTTTCATAACAAAACCATTTCTCACCAAAAAGCTCCGCCTCTCCCCTGTCTGAAAACCCCAGATCTTTATAGGCACGGATCGCCCGCTCATGCGACTGTGATACCAAAAAATGTGCATAGAGATATTCTCTTTCCTTTAATATCTCTAACATACATGCCGCCATTTTTCCGGCAAGTCCCCGGTTCCTGTACTCTTCCCGGATCACAAGTCTTGCAAGCTCTGCAGCCCGGATTCCGTCCTCTTTTCTGAAAGACCAGTTTGGCAGCGCGTCCACCTCCGGATCTTCATCGATGGAAACCGCCCCGATGATCGTTCCGTTTTCCTCCTTCATGCAGAAAAGCGCTTCTCTTGCCAGATCATCATCCGTAATCTCCTCCGTCGGATATTCCTCCGACCAGGTACAGCCCTCACTGCCGATCGCCTGCCGGTATAAGGACATGATTTCCTCTTTATCCTTTTTCTCCGCCTGTACAAATCTCATCCTGTCTACCCCTTTTCACCTGCCTGAAACACAAACGCTTCTGCTCCAAAGCAAACCCCTCCGGAAACTGAAGTGCTTTGGAAAAATACTCCTTTTTCTCTCCCCGCAGGGCATCGAAAACACAGCCGATGATCATTACCTCCGTTTTCTTTTTCAAATTCCAACTCTATTCTATCGTATTTTTGCAACTTTTCCAACCTTTTTGCCGTCTTTTTTGCAACTTTTCCAGCCTCATTATCATGTAGTGCGGGGCTTTAAATGGAAGAAGTGACTGTGAATAGTAATATCCTGCACTAGTCAGGAAAAGTCAAAAAAGGGAGCCTTCGCTCCCTTTCCTTTATTTGACATCATTTCTATTTCACAATACGGACTCTTAATACCCCGTCAATTGCAGCAATCTTATCCGCAATCTCCTGTGTGGAGGCAGAGTCAATATCAAATACACAATAAGAATAATCACCACGGCTCTTATTTGTCATATGGTCGATGTTGATTCCCTCGTCAGAAAATACATTCGTGAATTTATTTAACATCTTCGGGATATTCTTATGTGCTACCGTGATCCTGCCTGCCGTCTCGCAGACACCGGCATCACATTTCGGATAATTCACCGAATTGATAATATTACCATTCTCCAAAAACTCCGTCAGCTCTTCGGCTGCCATCACTGCACAGTTATCCTCGCTCTCCTCGGTAGAAGCGCCCAGATGCGGAGTAGCGATCACATTCTCCATCTGCATCACATCTGCATTCGGGAAATCCGTCACATATTTTCTGACCTTTCCGGAAGCAAGTGCCTGCTTCATATCCGCATCATTCACAAGCAGGTCTCTCGCATAGTTTAAGATCACCACGCCATCCTTCATCTTCTCAAAGGCTTCCGCATTTAACATTCCCTTGGTATCCGGAATATACGGAACATGGATCGTAATATAATCACACATCGAATATAATTCATCATAGGACTTTAATACCGTAACATCACGGTTAATGTTCAAGGCATTCTGCACGGAAAGGAACGGATCGACACCGTACACATCCATACCAAGGCGGTTTGCAACATTGGCAACAAGCACACCGATTGCACCAAGACCGATGACACCGAGCTTTTTCCCCTTAAGCTCTGTTCCCGCGAACTGCTTTTTCGCTTTTTCCATAGATTTTCCAATATTTTCATCGGATGCATTTTCCTGTACCCACTTGATACCGCCCGCAATATCCCTGGCAGCAAGAAGCATACCGCAGATTACAAGCTCCTTTACACCATTGGCATTTGCTCCCGGTGTATTGAAGACCACGATTCCCTTATCAGCACATTTATCCAGAGGAATATTATTCACACCGGCGCCCGCTCTTGCTACGGCAAGCAGATTGTCGGAAAGCTCCATATCATGCATGGACGCACTGCGGACTAAGACTGCCTGTGCCTCGTTCACATCCTCTGTCTTTTCAAACTGATCGGATAATTTATCAAGACCGACCTGCGCGATCGGATTTAAACATGTATACTTAAACATTAGGCATTTTCCTCCTCGAACTTCTTCATAAACTCAACCAACTTCTCTACACCCTCCTTCGGCATCGCATTGTAGATGCTGGCTCTCATGCCGCCGACGGTACGATGTCCCTTCAGGTTCACAAAGCCTGCTTCCGTTGCCTCCTTCACAAACTTTGCATCCAGATCCTCATTTCCCGTTACGAACGGAACATTCATCAAAGATCTGGAACCCGGCTCTACCGTGCCCTTGAACATCTTGCTCTGGTCTAAGAAATCATAGAGGATCTTTGCCTTCTCTTCATTTCTCTTCTTCATTTCCGCAAGACCGCCCATTTTCTTCAACCACTTGAATACCTTGCCGCAGATATAAATACCGTAGGCAGGCGGTGTATTATATAAAGAATCGGCATCTGCATGTGTCTTATAGGTAAGCATCGTCGGTGTTCCCGGAAGTGGCGTATCTGTGATCAGATCCTCACGCATGATGACGATAACCACACCGGCAGGTCCGATATTTTTCTGTACGCCGCCGTAAATGATGCCGTACTTTGTTACATCCACCGGCTCAGATAAGAAGCAGGAAGAAACATCTGCCACTAAGGTCTTACCCTTTGTATTCGGAAGCTCCTTATACTTGGTACCATAGATTGTATTATTCTCACAGATATATACATAGTCCGCATCCTCGGAAATCGGAAGATCGGAGCAGTCCGGAATATAAGAGAAGGTCTTATCCTCGGAAGAAGCGATTTTATTTGCCTTACCGTATTTCTGCGCTTCCTGCCATGCCTTCTTTGCCCACTGACCGGTCACAATGTAGTCCGCAACCTTATTCTTCATCAGGTTCATCGGAATCATCGCAAACTGTTGGGATGCGCCCCCCTGTAAGAACATTACCTTATAATTATCCGGAATGTTCATAAGCTCTCTTAAATCCTTTTCTGCAGTCTTGATGATATCATCGTACACCTTCGAACGATGACTCATCTCCATCACGGACATACCGGAGCCCTGATAATCAAGCATCTCCTCTGCTGCTTCCTTCAATACTTCCTCCGGTAATACTGCCGGACCTGCTGAAAAGTTATACACTCTTGCCATTGTAAAGCCTCCTTTAAGTAAAAAACTATTATTTTTCTAAATCATTCTCATCGAAGCAATCCTCTAAGTTCTTGCCCGGTGCCACCATCGGGAATACTTTATCATCGCTCTCAATGATACATTCTATCACAACAGGTTCCCCTAATGCAATCGCTTCTTTTAATACCGGCTCCACCTCTTCCCGTTTCGTGATGCGGTAAGCCTTTACACCAAGCGCCTCTGCGACCTTCACATAATCCACCTGATCGTTTAAGACCGTATGTGAATACCGCTCTCCGTAGAAAAGCGTCTGCCACTGGCGCACCATACCAAGCACATGATTATTAAAGATGATCTCAATGACCGGAATATGATGTCTCGAAGCCGTAGCAAGCTCATTCATATTCATGCGGAAACAGCCGTCTCCCGCCATATTGATGACCGTCTTATCCGGACAACCGACCTTTGCGCCAAGGCTTGCTCCGAGACCGTAGCCCATCGTACCAAGACCGCCGGATGTCACAAGTGTCCGCGGATGCAGATATTTATAATACTGCGCCGCCCACATCTGGTGCTGTCCGACCTCCGTACAGATGATCGTATCATCTCCGGTCAGCTTATCCACGGTCTCAACGATATAAGGACCGGTCACACCCTCCTGCTTATATGTCATCGGAAGCTCTTCCTTCCGTTTCATTACCCTTTCCATCCACTCCTTATGGGAAAGATCCCCGATTCTGGAATTCAAGATATCGAGCACCGATTTAATATCGCCGATGATGCTTAAATCCACCATCACATTCTTTCCGACCTCTGCTTCATCCACATCGATCTGGATAATCGTCGCATCCTTGGCAAAGTTCTCTGTATTTCCCGTGACACGGTCTGAGAACCTCGAACCGATCACGATCAGAACATCACATTCCGACACGCTTAAATTCGCCGTTTTCGTTCCGTGCATCCCAAGCATACCGACATACTTTTCATCATCTCCGCGGAATGCCCCTTTTCCCATCAGCGTATCCGTCACCGGCGCATCTAACTTATCCGCAAATTCCTTTAATTCCTTATCTGCCTCTGCGATCACGGCACCGCCGCCGACAAAGATCATCGGCTTTTCTGCTTCCTTTATGATGCGGACTGCCTCTTCAACCTCAGTCTCCTCGATTTTCTCGGTCGAACGCGGAATGATCTTCGGAATCTCCTTCTCATATTCGGCTTTATCAGAAGTAGCATTTTTCGCAATATCGACAAGCACAGGTCCCGGTCTTCCGGTCTTTGCAATCGTAAACGCCCTGCGTATCGTCGGTGCCAGATCCTCTACATCCTTTACAAGGAAACTGTATTTCGTGATCGGCATCGTCACACCGGCGATATCCACCTCCTGAAACGAATCCTTTCCAAGCAGGGAAAGTCCGACATTACAGGTGATCGCCACGATCGGCACCGAATCCATATAAGCCGTTGCGATTCCGGTCACAAGATTGGTCGCTCCCGGTCCGCTTGTCGCCAGACACACCCCGACCTTTCCCGTTGCCCTCGCATAGCCGTCCGCCGCATGGGAAGCCCCCTGCTCATGCGAAGTCAGAATATGAGTGATCTCATCCTGATGACGATACAGCTCATCATAAATATTTAAGATTGCACCGCCCGGATAGCCAAATACCGTATCCACTCCCTGTTCCTTCAAACATTCTATTACAATTTCTGAACCTGTCAACTGCATGATCTTCCATTCTTTCCTTTCTATCAGCCTACTCCACCATCTCTACTTCATCAATATTCTCAATCCGTAACAGCTTCGTAACCTCTTTTTTCTTTTTATCTGTAAAAGTAATCTTCATCCATTCATCATCTGCATCCAGTACCCCTAGTCGAGCTTAAGAATCGCACCCTTATCCGCAGAAGTCACCATTTTCGCATATCTTGCAAGGTATCCAGTCTTTACTTTCGGCTCCTTCGGCACAAACTTCTCTTTCCTCTTCGCAAGCTCCTCATCAGAAACCTTGACATTGATCGTATTTGCCGGAATATCAATCGCAATGATATCACCCTCCTCGATCAGTCCGATCGGACCACCTGCCGCTGCCTCCGGCGAAACATGACCGATCGATGCACCTCTTGACGCACCGGAAAATCTTCCGTCCGTGATCAGTGCCACGCTTGAGCCAAGTCCCATTCCGGCAATAGCCGAGGTAGGATTTAACATTTCACGCATACCAGGACCACCTTTCGGGCCCTCATAGCGGATCACGACAACATCTCCCTCGACGATCTTTCCGCCGCGGATTGCCGCGATCGCATCCTCTTCACAATCAAATACTCTTGCCGGTCCTTCGTGTACAAGCATCTCCTCTACTACGGCAGAACGCTTGACCACACAGCTGTCCGGTGCGATATTTCCGCGGAGTACCGCAATTCCGCCCTTTTCACTGTATGGATTATCCAGCGGACGGATAATCTCCGGATTAATGATTTTCGCATCTTTAATATTCTCTGCCACGGTCTTTCCTGTTGCCGTGATCAAATCTGTATATAAAAGTCCCTTCTTATCCAGTTCCTTCATGACCGCATAGATACCGCCGGCCTCATTTAACTCCTCCATATAATGATGACCTGCCGGAGCCAGATGACAAAGATTCGGTGTCTTCTCACTGATCTCATTCGCTATATCCAGATTAAGCTCTACTCCGGCTTCATGTGCGATTGCCGGAATATGAAGCATCGTATTTGTCGAACATCCAAGCGCCATATCTACGGTAAGCGCATTCATAAATGCCTTTTCCGTCAAAATATCTCTCGGACGGATATTTTTCTCTAAAAGCTCCATGACCTTCATGCCCGCATGCTTGGCAAGCTTTATTCTCTGCGAATAGACTGCCGGAATCGTTCCGTTGCCCTCAAGTCCCATGCCGATTGCCTCCGTCAGACAGTTCATGCTGTTTGCGGTATACATTCCGGAGCAGGAACCACAGGTCGGACAGGCATTACATACATAATCATTGACACCCGCCTCATCCATCTTTCCGGCCGCATAGGCTCCAACTGCCTCAAACATCGAAGAAAGCGAGGTTTTCTGTCCGTTTACATGACCGGCAAGCATCGGACCACCGCTCACAAATACTGTCGGTACATTGACACGGGCAGCCGCCATCAAAAGTCCCGGTACATTTTTATCACAGTTCGGTACCATTACAAGGGCATCGAACTGATGCGCCGTTGCCATACATTCGGTAGAATCCGCGATCAGATCTCTCGTCACCAGCGAATATTTCATACCGATATGCCCCATCGCAATTCCGTCACAGACCGCAATTGCCGGAAAGACGATCGGCGTACCGCCTGCCATCGCCACTCCCGTCTTGACCGCCTCAACAATCTTATCAATATTCATATGACCGGGCACGATCTCATTATAGGAGCTGACAATGCCGACAAGCGGTCTACTAAGTTCCTCCTCGGTAAGCCCTAACGCATTGAACAGCGACCGCTGCGGTGCTGTTTCGATTCCCTTTGTTACGGTATCACTTTTCATTTCCAATTTCCTCCTTTATATAGAAAGCATAACTAAATCCTCTCACAGACAAGGTCTCCCATCTTTGTCGTGCCGACCTGTGTTTTCCCCTCATCCATAATATCCACAGTACGGTATCCGTCCTTTAACACCTGTTTTACTGCGGCTTCAATCGCATCTGCTTCCTCCTCCAGATCAAACGAATAGCGAAGCATCATTGCCGCAGAAAGGATTGTCGCAATCGGATTTGCCTTGTCCTGTCCCGCAATATCCGGTGCCGAACCGTGGCTCGGCTCATAAAGACCTAACTTTGTTGCACCCAGGCTTGCAGAGGATAACATTCCGATCGAGCCGGTCACCATGCTTGCCTCATCCGATAAAATATCACCAAACATATTTTCCGTCAGGATCACATCAAACTGCTTCGGATCTCTGACAAGCTGCATTGCACAGTTATCCACAAGCATGTGGCTAAGCTCCACCTCCGGATACTCCTTTGCCACCTCCTCGACAACCTGTCTCCAGAGTCTGGAGGAATCTAAGACATTTGCCTTATCGACACTGCAGACCCTTTTATTTCTCTTCATTGCCACATCAAAGCCCCACTTGGCGATACGGCGAATCTCATTTTCATCATAAACCAGAGTATCCACGGCTTTTCTCACACCGTTTTCCTCGGTTGTCCTTCTCTCTCCGAAGTAAAGCCCTCCGGTCAGCTCTCTCATTACAACAAAATCAAAGCCGCCCTCTGTAAGCTCCGGCTTTAACGGGCAAGCCCCCGCAAGCTCCTCAAAAAGCACGGCAGGACGAATGTTCGCATAGAGTTCCAAGCCCTTTCTGATTTTCAAAAGACCTGCCTCCGGACGTTTACTTGGCTCAATCTGATACCAGTTCGACTTTCCGACATCACCGCCGACTGCTCCCAAAAGCACCGAATCACACTGCTTTGCCTTTTCCAGAGTCTCATCAGTCAAAGACTCTCCATACACATCAATGGAACAGCCTCCCATCAAAAGCTCTTCATAAGTGAAAGTATGTCCATACTTTTCCCCGATCTTATCCAGTACCTTTCTTGCCTCTCTGACAATCTCCGGTCCGATTCCATCTCCGGCAATCGCCGCAATCTTAAACTCCATATCCGTCTCCATCCTTTCTGTTATATAAGAAAACATACCTATTTAGTTTATACACAAATCATTTCTCTGTCAAGTTTAACTAGTGCTGTCTGCGGCTAACCACCATAATGCACAGAATGATCGCAGCAATCGCAATCACAATCGTGCCTGCAATCCCGACCTTTCTCTCGGTCGACAGCGGTGGATATTTCTCCGTTTCCGCTTTCTGCTTCTTCGTATTCTGTTCCGACTCCGGTGCAACCGTCTTCTCCGGCAGCACAGACTCCTCCGGTGCAATCGTCTCCTCCGGCTCTTCCGTTACCTCCGGTTCCTCTGTCGGCACCGGTTCTCCCTTATCATAGCTGAAACCCTCTACCGTAAAGCTGATCTTAATCGTATTTGTCTTATTCCTCGGCACAGACCAGCGGTTTACACCATTCCGGAGGTTTCTGTCCGTCGGATGGATTGCGAGCAGCATACAATTCTGTTTATGCTGCTTCGTCGAATCAAGCACCGGCTCATTAAAGGTACGGAGAACCGTTCCGTCGATTGATACGATCATATTGGAAAAAGTGATTTCACCGGTATTCGGGATATCGGTTGTCACATAGAGTTTCCGAAACCTCCTGTCCCCGTTAAAATCCGCATTTTTGAGGCTGACGGAATAGGTTCCGTTTCCCTTGATCGTCACATCCTTAAAGGTTCCGTCAAGGACTTCATAATCCGACTTTCCCTTTTTTCCCATGACCAGTGACGAAAAATCGTCCTCTTCCTCTGCACCGTTTTCATAGTATCCCTGGCGGTACACATTTTTCCTTGAATCCGTCTGAAGCCCAAGCGCTGCATGGTATACCCCGTTTTTATCGACCTTTTTCTTCGCCGAAGCATCTGTTTCACCCAGAAAAAGCACTGCAAACAGGCAGATTGCCATAGTAAACAAGGCTTTACAGATTTTCATTTCCGGTCTTTTCATTTTTTCCTCTTTAAAATTATTCTTCCATATACTTTCTTCTATTTTATATTCCTTCATTGTCATGCTCTCCCCTTCTCACTGTTTTCCCGTAGTTCCGAAACCACCGCGGTCCTGTCCCTCCAAATGCTCCACTTCCATAAATTCGATCACCGGCTGATTCTTCATAATACGAAACTGACAAATTCTGTCGTTCACATGGATTGTCGTATCCCGCATCGCAATCACCGGCATTCTCCACATATCATTATCCCCACAGTAGGAACCGTCGATTACACCGCAGTGATTCGCCTGAATCACACCGAAATTCTTATAAGTACTGCTCCTCGGCACAATATGCGCCTCATACCCTGCAGGCAGCTCCATTGCCACACCTAATGGGATCAGCTTAAAATCGCCCTGCTTTAATGAGACCTCCTCCGAGGCACGCAAATCAATCCAATCCGATTTTCCTTCAATATAATCCAATTTATCTATCTGATCTGTAAAATATTTAATCTTGATTGTTTCTGACATAATAGCTGTTTCTCTCCATTCTGTTTCAATCTGCAAATCATAGGAGACATTTCATCCCTTGTAAATGGAATACACATTACAGGCAAGCTCCATTTGCCGTAAACTACATTCTATAACATTCCTTATAAAATAGCAAGAAAGGATTTCGAATAATACGAAAAAAAAAGCATATAAATGAAAGGAAAACCTATATTAAAACAGAAAAGAGGAACCTATGGCAACAAATCCTTCCTATACAGACATTGGATATCTGCAGGTAAATGTGACAGCACAGAGTAACTCCTATCCGATAGAAAATGCAAAAATTCAGATTCGTGATACAAATGAACCTGATACGATCATAGAAGAAATCAATACCGGAGCAAACGGAGAAAGCGAGGTGATTTCACTCAATACCCCACCATTAGAATACAGCTTAGAGCCCGAAAGCAATATGCCCTATGCCAAATACGATATCCGCATCATAGCAGAGGGCTACGAATCTGTCGATATTGCCGGTGCCGAAATCCTATCCGGCGAAACCGCGCTTCAAAACACATCTCTGCTTCCGGCAGCAGGAGATTCCGAATCCACAGACGAGCTTTTTGTCATTCCGGATCACACGCTTTACGAAGAATATCCACCGAAAATCCCGGAGGACGAAATAAAAACCGTGGAACAGACCGGTGAAATCGTCCTGAGCCGTGTCGTAATCCCGGAATATGTCATCGTCCATGACGGTCCGCCAAGTGACAGCTCTGCAAAAAACTATTATGTAAAATATAAAGACTATATCAAAAATGTCGCATCGAGTGAAATCTATGCCACCTGGCCGGAAAATACAATTTTTGCAAATATTCTGGCGATCCAGTCGATCACGCTGAATCGTGTGTACACAGAATGGTACAGAAACCGCGGTTATAATTTTACGATTACCTCTTCTACCGCCTATGATCAGAAATGGATTCCGGAACGTAACATATATAAAAACATTTCCTCGGCAGTAGATGCCATCTTTACCAATTATCTGTCCAGACCAAATGTCACACAGCCGCTTTTTACGCAGTTCTGTGACGGGCAGCAGGTCTCCTGCCCCGGCTGGATGCGCCAGTGGGAATCCAAAACCTTAGGAGAACAGGGACTCTCCACGATTGAAATCCTGCGTTCCTTCTACGGCAGCTCCATCTACATCAATGCTTCCGATGAAATATCCGGAATCCCTTCCTCCTTTCCGGGAAGCAATCTGACAAACGGAAGCCGCGGAAGCAAGGTAAGACAGCTCCAACAGCAGATCAATGCAATTGCAAAAGCCTATCCGCAGGTTCCCACCGTTGCAGTAGACGGAATCTACGGCCCGAAAACCGCAGATGCCGTCAAAAATATCCAACGTATTTTCGGTCTTCCACAGACCGGAATCACGGACTATCCTACCTGGTATAAGATTTCCGAAATCTATGTCGGTGTGACAAGGATTGCAGAAACAATCTGAGTATAAAAACAATTTCTCCTGACAATAACCAAAGCTGTCTGTCAAACCGGCTTAAAAGGAGAAAAATTTTTCAAAAAAATGAATCCCATGCCGGATATCCTTTCTGCCTGCCGTCTCGACCGCGGAATGCATTGCAAGCTGCGCAAACCCGATATCTACAGCAGGTATCGAAAGATGTGATGTCATAATATTTCCTAAAGTTGAGCCTCCCGCTATATCCGAATGATTATGATAGGTCTGGTATGGGATTTTCCATTCCCTGCACCATTTTTTGAACACAGCCGCCGAATAGGCATCGGTCGTATATTTAGCCCCGCCGTGATACTTTAAGACAAGCCCTCCGTTCATCCTCGGCTGATTCGTCGGATCTGCCTTATCCTGATGATTCGGATGCACGGCATGCGCATTGTCTGCAGAGACCAGAAAGCTGTTATTTTTAATACAATATCTCTCCTCTGTCCCTATGTTCAAACTATCAAAAATCCGATCCAATACTTCTGTCAGAAAATCCGAATTTGCTCCCTGCTTCGTTCCGCTCCCCACTTCTTCATTGTCCAAAAAAGCGGATACAGAAAGATGTTCCCTCGGCTTCGCCCTGCAGATTCCAGAAAGAGACACAAATGCCGCAAAAAGATCATCCAACCGCGGCGCAAGCATCCATTCCTCTTCATCTCCGATAAGCGCTCCCCGTTCCTTCACACACAGATACAATTCTTCTGATAAAATATCGGATTCCTTTACGGACTCTTCCGTTCTTCCCGAAAGCTCCTTCGCAAGTCTCTTTTTCAGAGAAGCACTGCTTCGCTCTGAAAAGATTGGAAGCATATCCCGCTGTACCTGATAGGCATAACCCTCGTTCATCTTACGATCCATATGGATTGCGAGATTCGGGATGACTACCGGATGCTCATCAAGGCAAACCAGATGTTCCTCAATTCCGTTTTTCCCGTCCGTAAATACTCTTCCTGCGATGGAAAGTGGTCTGTCAAGCCATGTTGACAGAATCATCCCGCCATACTTTTCTACATTCAGCTTCACATAGGCGCCGCCTGCATCCATCTCCGGATTTTCCTTCAGCTTAAAGGCAGGTGAATCCGTATGGCTTGCCGAAATCCGGCAGCCATTCAGTCCATCTTTCGGTACACAAAAAGCGATCAGAGCGGAATGATTCCTGCATACAAAATATTTTTCGCCTTTATCTATCTGCCACGATTTCGTTTCACAAAGTTCTTCGAAGCCTGCATCCGAAAGAATCTCTTTCATCGTCTCCACCGTATGAAAAGCCGTAGGACTTTTCTCAATAAAATCAAATAGATCCTCTGCTTCCTGTCTGTCTTTATTTGTCATAATTTTTACCATTCCTTTCGCTTCGCTCAGGCACAAACATGGTCATGAAAAATGTCTCTGCCCTCCACTTTATCCTCTGATTA
>CADBMH010000233.1 GCA_902795705.1 uncultured Lachnospiraceae bacterium
AAAAGAAAAAAATAGAAAAATTTGTATATTTTGCCCAAAAAATGGATATGATCATTGTAGGATTTGCCAATATACAAAGGTAGAAAAAATTGTTAGAATACGAACAAGATGTGAGAACGATACCACACTACAAAATAAAGGAGGTAGCATTATGGATTATAACAAAGCGGCAAGAGAAGTGCTCGAATGCATTGGCGGGAAGGATAATGTCATTTCAGCAGCACATTGCGCAACGAGACTGAGGCTTGTGATCGCAGACAATGCGAAGTGCGACAAGACGAAGCTCGAAAATGTAGAAGGGGTGAAGGGAGCGTTCGAGGCTTCCGGACAGTTACAGGTCATTTTCGGAACCGGTACTGTAAATAAAGTGTTTGCGGAATTCGCACCGATGGCAGGTATCGATGTGAATGCGACAAAGGATGATGTAAAGCAGGCGGCAGCTTCAAAGCAGAATGTTTTCTTCCGGGCGATCAAGAGCTTAGGTGATATCTTTGTACCGATCATTCCGGCAATCGTAGCGAGCGGTCTTCTGATGGGACTTTTGGAAGGTCTCAGCAAGGTATTTCCGGCGATGGCAGAGTCTGATGTTTATACGGTCATCCATCTTTTCAGTAACGCGGCATTCGTATTCCTGCCGATCCTGATCGCAGTCAGCGCGGCAAAGACCTTTGGCGGCAACATATTCTTAGGCGGCGTTATGGGTATGATCATGGTGCATCCGGATCTTTTAAATGCATGGTCAGTAGCCGGTATGAAGGCGAGCGAGATACCAACGGCGAATGCATGGTTCGGTCTGTACAAGATTGACCTTGTCGGCTATCAGGGGCATGTGATTCCGGTCGTTATCGCTGTGTGGCTGATGTCTATGATTGAAAAGAAGCTTCATAAGATTGTACCGGAAATGATCGACCTTTTCGTAACACCACTTGTTACGGTTCTGGTTTCGGGTTATCTGACACTGACCGTAGTTGGTCCGATCTTTGTATTCATTGAAAATGGTGTTTTGAGTGGAGCAAAATGGCTGATCACTTTACCGTTTGGTATCGGTTCGGCGATAGCGGGAGCTTTTTATGCACCGACAGTTGTAGCCGGTGTGCATCATATGTACAATGCATTGGAGGCAGGACTGATCAGTGCGGAGGGTAAGAATATCTGGATGCCGATCGCAACGGCAGCAAATGTGGCACAGGGTGCCGCAGCACTGGCACTTGCACTTAAGACAAAGAACCAGAAAGCAAAATCTGTAGCACTTCCGGCATCCTTATCTGCATTCTTAGGAATCACGGAGCCGGCAATCTTCGGTGTGAACTTAAGATATGTAAAACCGTTTATCGCAGGCTGTATTGGTGGTTTTGCAGGTGCACTGGTAGCAGGAATCATGCATGTCAGCGCAAGCGCATATGGTATTACGGGTGTGTTTGGTTTCCTGATTACGACAAGCAATACACTTGGATATCTGTTGGATATGCTGGTGGCAGCAGGCGTGGCATTTGCTATCTCATGGATCATTCATAAGGATCAGGAGGAGCCGGCAAAGGCAGCAGATGCAGGAAGCACAGAGAGTACAGAGAGCTCTGTACCTACTGCACCGGGCGAAGTATACAGCCCGATCACGGGAAATGCGATCGCAATGGAGGATGTTCCGGACGATACCTTTGCGGCAAAGGTGTTAGGTGACGGTATGGCAGTTGTGCCGGCAGAAGGAAAGGTATTTGCTCCTTTTGACGGTACGGTGGATATGGTATACGATACAAAGCACGCGCTTGGATTATCACAGGGCGATATGGAAATGCTCATTCATGTGGGAATCAATACAGTGGAATTGAACGGACAGTTTTTTACGGCACATGTATCAGACGGACAGAGTATTAAGAAGGGTGATCTCCTGTTAGAATTTGATATGGAAGGAATCAAGGGCGCAGGTTATAATCTGACGACACCGGTTATCATCACCAATTCCGATGATTATGAAAATCTCTGGAAGAAGGATGCCGGAGAGATTAAGCACGGAGACCTTCTTATGAAGGTATGATAAGGAATCGAAAAAAATAGGTTTGTTGAATAATTTACAGTTTTTGGTAATTTAAGAGACGGATTTGGTTGAAAATGGGGGAAGTATATGAATCGGACAGGGGAAGAGCTTTTAAAGAAAATAAAGCAGACAGAGGACGAGAAACAGGCTTCGGTTCAAAAATCTCCCTACCGGGCGGCATTTCATTTAATGCCGCCGGTAGGGTGGTTAAATGATCCGAACGGGCTTTGTCAGTTTGAGGGAGTATATCATCTGTTTTTTCAGTATGCTCCGTTTGATGTGGACGGCGGAATGAAAGCATGGGGGCATTATACCAGTCGGGATATGATCAGCCTGCAATATGAGGGGGCACCGTTCGTGCCGGATGAAAGCTATGATAAGGACGGTGTTTATTCCGGTTCGGCATGGACTGAGGACGGAAAAATGTACCTGTACTATACCGGTAATGTAAAGGAAGCAGGGGAGCATGATTATATCCATTCCGGAAGAGGAGCCAATGTGGTATTCGTTTCCTCGGAGGACGGGCTTCATTTCTCGGAAAAGAAGCTGCTTTTGACAAATGCGGATTATCCGGAAAATTGTACGAATCATGTCAGGGATCCGAAAATCTATAAAGAAAACGGGAAGTATTATATGGTTCTCGGAGCAAGACTGGATGGAGGAGAGGGGGAAGATAGGGGGGCGATATTATTATACAGCTCTGAAAACCTCACGGAATTTATTTATGAAAAAACCGAGACGACAGATACTCCGTTCGGATATATGTGGGAATGCCCGGATGTTTTCTGTCTGGACGGAAAAAGGGTGCTTTCGATCTCGCCACAGGGTGTGGAAGCGGAAGAATACCGCTATCAGAACATCTATCAGTCGGGATATTTTTCGGGAAATGTACCTTATGACACGGAAAAGTTCACGGAATGGGATATGGGGTTTGATTTTTACGCGCCGCAGACCTTTGAAGATGAGTCGGGCAGGCGGATTTTAGTCGCATGGGCAGGTGTTCCGGATGCGGAGTATAAAAGCAGGATGCCTGGTGATGAGTGGCAGCACATGATGACGATTCCGAGGGAGCTTCGCAGGAAGGATGACAAGGTTCTTCAGTACCCGGTGAAGGAACTGGAAAAATACCGCGGGGAAAAGGCTTCCGTATCTGCCGGAGAAAAGATCTCTCTCCCGGAATTTCAGATGGACATTTTGCTGGAGGAAAAAGAAAATGAAAAAATTACAGGAAATGTTTTCATTGGATCGGAATGTGTGTTAGAATGTAAAGAGGATGAAATTTCTCTTTCATTTACAGGCAGGAGCGGTGCCGGCAGAACAATCAGAAGGGCAAAAACGGAAGGTGTCCGGAAACTCCGGATTTTAATTGATGTGTCGATTGTTGAAATTTTTGTCAATGATGGGGAGTTAAGCTTTACTACACGAATCTTTTCCGAAGAGAAGGATCGTTTTGTGAAGCCGGATGTGAAAGCGGATTTCATCGCATATTATCCGATCAGGATGAAATAGCGCATTTTGCAGACTGTCTTTTGGGGCGGTGCAGGATGGCAGGAGGAGGTTTATGTGATGAGTGAGGACAGAAAAGGATTAGTTGCGATCGGTGAGGCGTTGATCGATATGGCTCCGGGGGAAGCGGGGAAACCGATCAAGGATACCGAATGTTTTCTGCCGAAGGTAGGCGGTGCGCCTGCCAATGTGTGCGGCGCTTATGTGAAATTAGGCGGCAGTGCGGTGATGCTTACAAAATTAGGGGATGATCCCTTTGGTGATAAGATTGCAGAGGAGCTTTCCGGTGTGGGGATTGATATTTCCCATATCATCAGGACGAAGGAGGCGAATACTTCTCTTGCTTTTGTGGCACTGAAGGAGGATGGAAACAGGGAATTTTCCTTTTACCGGAAAATGGGAGCGGATATGCTTTACCGGGCGGACGAGGTGCCGAAGGAGGTATTTGAGCATGCTTATGCATTACATTTCTGCTCCGTGTCTTTGGGGGATTTTCCGATGAAGGAAGCACATAAAAAGGCGATTCAGTATGCAAAAGAGGCGGGTGCGCTCATAAGCTTTGATCCGAACTTAAGAAAGCAGCTCTGGGATTCGGAGGAGGATTTGAAAAACGCGATTGAAGAGTTTCTGCCTCTGGCGGATATCGTGAAAATTTCTGATGAAGAGTTTTCGTTTATCACCGGAAAGGAAACCTCCGCGGAAGCAGCAGCGGTTCTCCTTGAGAAGGGAGCATCTGTTGTTCTTGCGACACTTGGAACCGAGGGAGCCGAGCTTTATACCAAAAAGGCAAAGGTTTCCGTTCCGGGAAACGGGATCAAACCGGTGGATACCACAGGTGCGGGTGACGGCTTTATCGGTTCGTTTCTGCATGAGCTTTCCGCAGACGGGGTTACCTTAGAACAGATAGATAAGATTCCTGAGGAACAGTGGGAAAGATATCTGAGGTTTTCGGATTGCTTCTGCGGGGAAAGCATTAAGAAAAAGGGAGCGATTGTTTCTTACATTTCGAGAGAAGAGGTATTAAAAAAGCTGCAATGAGGAAAAAACGTTTCCGAAGCATCAGGAAATATATATTTCCGGAGCATAGGCAGTAAAATAGCATGCATCGGAGATAAATAAAAGGAATATAGGAGGAGCGTCTTATATTTCCGGATATAATATTATAATAAAACTTAAAACGCTTCAGAATGGAGGAGATTATGAAACAGTTTAATTATGTAATTACAGATGAGGTAGGAATTCACGCGCGCCCGGCAGGGAACTTGTCAAAGCTCTGCAAGGGATTTGCTTCCAAGGTGACGATCGAAGCAAACGGGAAAAGTGCTGAAGCTACAAAGCTGATGGCTGTGATGCAGCTTGGAGCGAAAAAGGACACCGAAATCACCGTTACGGTTGAGGGTGATGATGAGGAAAATGCTGCAAATGAAGTAGAGGCATTTTTGAAAGAAAATCTGTAATTGTATTGACATAAGCTTTTGTATCATATTAAGTTCATAAAAATGACTTTATATCATACAGACCGGATGGAGAGGTCAATAGAAGTGAGAGAAGGGGGCGGCTTATGGAGCAGTTGAAAGGAAAGGCGATCTTCGGGCAGGTTGCGATCGGGAAATTATTTTTCTATTCCAAAGAAAAGCAGCAGGTAACCAGAAAAAAGGTTGAAGATACCGACGCGGAGATCAAAGTCTATGAAGAGGCAAAGGAAAAGGCGATAGAAGAGCTTTCTGCACTTTATGATAAGGCATTAAAGGAAGTCGGAGAAGTGAATGCACAGATTTTTGAGGTGCATCAGATGATGCTTGAGGATGAGGATTATAATGATTCCGTTCATAATCTGATTACTTCCCAGAATGTAAATGCAGATTATGCGGTTGCCGTAACGGGTGACAATTTTTCTAAAATGTTTGCCGAAATGGAAGATGAGTATTTCAAGGCGAGAAGCGTTGATGTGAAGGATATCAGCGAACGCGTGATCCGTATTTTAAACGGCGGTATGGATATGGCGAATTTAGAAGAGCCGGTAATCGTGATCGCTGAGGATCTGGCACCGAGCGAAACCGTACAGCTTGATAAGGAAAAGCTTTTGGGGTTTGTAACGGAGCTTGGTTCGTCTAACTCACATACGGCGATTTTAGCAAGGACGATGAATATTCCTGCTTTGATCGGAATCAAGGGCGATGCGTCATGGAACGGAAAGACCGGTATTATTGACGGTGCAAACGGAACGCTGATCGTGGACCCGGATGAGGAGACTTTAGAAGAATATAAAAAGCGCCTGTTGGAAGAAGAAAAGCAGAGAAAGCTTTTAGAACAGCTGAAAGGAAAGGACAGTGTGACGACCGGCGGAAAGCATATTAAGCTCTATGCAAATATCGGAAATGTATCCGATCTGGCGAGTGTGATCTCCGGCGGGGCGCAGGGAATCGGTCTTTTCAGAAGTGAGTTTCTGTATCTGGAGAGTGATGATTTTCCTACAGAGGAGGCGCAGTTTGCGAAATACAAACAGGTTGCCGAAACGATGGGAGATAAAAAGGTGATCATCCGTACCCTGGATATCGGTGCGGATAAGCAGGTGGATTATTTTAACCTGCCGAAGGAAGACAATCCTGCCATGGGATACCGTGCAATCCGTATCTGTTTAAAGCAGCAGGATATCTTTAAGACACAGCTTCGCGCGCTTTTCCGGGCAAGTGCCTTTGGAAATATTGCAATCATGTATCCGATGATCATATCAGTAGATGAGGTATTAAAGATCAAAGAGATTGCTGAGGAAGTAAAGGAAGAGTTAAAGGCGGAGGGAATTCCTTTTGGAGAGGTTGAGCAGGGAATCATGATCGAGACACCGGCAGCTGCTATGATCAGTGATCTTTTAGCGCCTCATGTGGACTTTTTCAGTGTCGGAACGAATGACCTGACGCAGTACACGCTTGCAATCGACCGTCAGAATGCGAAACTGGACGATATCTATGATGCACACCATGAAGCAATCCTGCGTCTGATCGGCATGGTGATCGACAACGCCCATAAAAACGGAATCTGGGCGGGAATCTGCGGCGAGCTCGGTGCAGATACCACGCTGACGAAGCGTCTGGTCGATATGGGGATTGATGAACTGTCGGTTTCTCCGTCCATGCTTTTGCGTGTGAAAAAGGCAATCAGAGAATCATAAAAAAAGATAGCATATTTACAGAAAATGTGATAAAATAAATTTAGTGTTTATTTTATCGCATTTTCTTTTTATGAATTTGACGGTATGAATTGAAAATGCTAAAGCTGTGGGATACAGAATGGGGAGAAAAATATTTTTAATGACTTACTTGGAGGATTATTATGTATAATCTGCTGACTGATTACATAACACCGAATCAAATTGCAATGATAGGTGTTCTTTTTGGGTTTGTACTTACTTTTTTATGTCTGCGTTTTCCGTTTTCTTTTCTTCCGAAGGATCAGGGAAGGCTTTATGCGGTGGATGGAGCGAAGTCGAAGGGAAAGATCAGAGGAGTCGGATTGGTGCTGACGCTTGCTTTTTTGCTGGGCAGTTTTTTGTTTCTGCCGATAGACAGG
>CADBMH010000234.1 GCA_902795705.1 uncultured Lachnospiraceae bacterium
GCTCCGGCTCCAATAATTGCTCCATTACCAATTTTTTTTACTGATGGAAGAATAACTGCATTGGCGCCAATCCAGACATCATTACCGATATTTAACTGAATCCGTTCCCTGAAATCCTTATTAACCCAGCCTAAAGAAGGATTAAACCAACACGGGTGCGTTGTCACACCAAATGAAGGATGATTAACCTCTATTCTCCGCACCCCTGGACCAATACTACAGTATTTTCCAATAGATATTGGTCCGTTGATATCATCCGTATTCCATCCATAAGACATCATCCCGGCGTCAACGTTCCTACAATCGTGATATAGTTTTCTAAGAGTTCCAGATCGAAAGACACCATTTTCTTTTTTAGAATAAAAAACGCCACAAAACTTTCTGAACAATTTACTCTTTTTAAACAATTGCTTTGCTAAAGAATACATAGCCGGTCTCCAATCTCATTATTTCCTTAAGTTTTCAATGTCTTTCCAAATAGCCTCATATGAAGATGTGGAATTGTTAAAAAACAATTCTCTTGCTCTCTTAAATAATGCCGTTCTCTCACTATTCCAATAATGATGTTCTCGGCATTCGGTGATAATGGATAATAACTCTTCGATATTCATAGATATAATCGATCCAAAGTAGTTTTTGACATCTAATAAAAGCCCTCCAGATCCATTTTGAAAGTCCAACAGGTCTGGCGTGTACATGATAGTTTCCTTTTTCTTATAAATCCCATCGCATACAGTAGAAGAATAATCAGATATAATTACATTGACATGATTATAAAGAATATTCACATCAAAGTCCGGATCCAAAAGCATAACATTGTTCAGACGAATAAAATCATTTTCATTATAATTAGAAACGGAATGTTGCTTTTCGATCCATAAAACATCATGCTCAATTAAATAATTTTGGACTTTGCTATCCTCTAAAGGATGAGTATAATGATCGTAATTATCTCGAAAAGTAGGAAGATATATTAGGACAAACTCATACTGATCAACCTTATCAATAATATTCTTTTCTTTATCAGTTAATTGAAGGCAATCACAATATCGCGGATAACTCGAAATAAAAACTCTATCAATAAAGCTGTTCTGGCTTTTTATCATGATGTCCTTATCAAATGTACTTGTAGATAAAATATTGCACTCAGACCAGCCTCCCGAAGAAATCCAACTTTTCAGCCTCCTGTGTTTATTGATAAATCTCCTATAGTTTTCATGGTTCTTAGTATTATTCGACGAAGACCCTACCGCTTTAAATCCTACTCCGTGCCATAATTGAATTTTTCTTGCTCCCCAAGAATATTTAACATCTATATCTGGAGGATAAGATCCATATCCAGCGTTATTACAAATGATATGTGTTCCTGCTTTAAGCTGCCATCTTCTTGCAGTTGAGGTACCCGCCATGCAAACCTCATAATTTAGTTTCTTGATCTCTCGATATGCATTTTTATCTCTTGTCACCCAAACAACATGTGAAAGGTTTAAGGCCTTTTTATTATCTGATAAATATTGAAACAAATATCTTGAATTATCAGCAAATCTCTTTCCCATCCATGCGCCAAATACAACAACGCTCTTATCTCTCGGATGTATTGTGATAAAGATATTGGTAGCTTCATTTTCTAAGACGGCTAAAAAAGCATATTTAATTTTTTCTAACATTTTTTCGTCTCACCAAAAAATTATTGATTATTTTAAAATGTTTCTCTTCAAGCTTTATTGCAGTTATTGCAAAAAGAACAATAAATGCCCATCTAATAAAGACATGATTCAGCAATTTAAGTTCAATGAAAGAGACCAATACTATAGCTGTTGAGCAAGCAAGCACGCTTTTATTAGAAAAAATACAGCTCCCATGTATTTTCCAAGCCAATATGTAGTGAAATAAAAAATACAAAATATAAGTTATTAAAGTTGTATAGGCTGCTGCTACATATCCCCATTGTAGAATACAAATATAATTGAGGATTATATTAATAACTGCTGCAGAGCAGGTTCCGACAGCAATAAATCCTGTTTTAGAGTTATAATATTCAATCTCACAGGGAATTGTATACAGATATGAAAAATACCCACCTGCTATTATAGGAATAACACAGTATATAGATTCTCTATATTTGTCAGAACCCAGAATCAATATTAATTCTGGGCTTGCCATCATGACAGCCAAAGAAAACAGTAGCATCATAATCATATAAATCGTACTATATTTCCTTATTGCACCATAATCTTTGTTTTGCATTTTATCGTAAAACCACTGCCCCCACACTGTGTCTATCGATGTATACGTAACAGATATTATTGAATATATATTATATGCAAAACTATATAGCCCTGATTGTGCGGCACCTACCATGTTGGTAATCATGATTCTATCAAATTGTGAAAGTATTACCTGGCTTATACCATGTGGGACAATAGGAAGAGAAAATTTCAATCCCCACTTCAAATATTTTTTCGCATGTATAGGTCTTGCAATCTTAAACCATCGAAAGGATATGACAACTGAAATCAAAAATATGGGAAGAACTGTCCCAATTATTCGTCCCATATATCTTTCATTGTCAAATATGGTTACAATCAATAAAACCGATAGTCCGATATTTCCTGCAACATTAATAAAAGCAACTTTTAAGAAATCTCTGTATTGGTATGTAAGACTTGCCCGGGCATTAAAACAAGCTATAACAGAACTTCCAAATGCATAAATCACCAATAAATTAGTTGATGCCCGATTTAACGAAAGAGCATGTCCTATCACAGGAAAGAAAATGTTTGCTACAGCAAGCCACGCAATAGCAACAATAATCATGAAGGCAATAGTGACTGACGCATAAGTCTCGAAATTATATTTATTATTGCCCTCCGAAGCAAGGCCGTACTTTAGTTTTGCATTTTTATAGCTGGCATGTAAGGCAAATCCTACAAACAAATAGAGAATAGCCTCATATGCCACAAATGTATTATAAATACCATAATCTGCAGTAGATAATAATCTTGCAAAAATTGGTATAGTTAAAAAGGTTAAGCCTTTGATACAATAATTTCCTACGGTATATCCTATTCCAGCTTTAATTACTTTATTATCTTTCATTGAAAACTATAATCAGTCCTTCCCAATGCATCGCTATAATTGTTTGCTAAGAAGGTTACCATGAAAATCATAAAAATTATCTTGAAATTGACCAACGGTCCTCCATATACAACAGTGCTTATTATAAAATATAGTATAATCCACGTATATCCATTCCTGATATTATCGATCCGTTTTATGGTTTTACACCAATACAGATAAATGCAAATTACTATTGGTCCATAGAGTAAATAAGAAGAAAGCAATGTGCTGTGAGGAAAGGTAGGATATCCTCTCAATACCATCTCCTGTTGAAGATTAATAAAAAATCCTGATATTCCAACAGGGTAATGACTTAAAATATCAAATCCAGCCCTTAATGATGCTGTTCTTCCCAAGACAGAATCATCCTGTCCCCACGAGGAACTAAACATACTAAAAAAGCGGCTGCTTTCGAATATGCTAATAATCAAATTTCTGTTAAGAAAAAGGATAATAAGTATAATAATGATCCCAAGTAAAGAAGCAATGAAACGGTTAAAAAGTTTTCTTCTATCTACAGTTTCTGCTGTTGTTATTCTTCTTATTATAATTGCAACAAAATAACAAGCAAAAAAGAGAATCAAAAAGAGTAAATTAGCCCTCGAACCTGATAAGAATAAACCAACCAAGCTTAAAATGATTATCAATGTTTTTTTGAATACGGACTTATTACAGAACAAGTAATAAATACAACATATTACACACAAGGTTCCTGTACCACCAACATCGAGATTTGATGCATGATACCTTCCTTCTAATATTCCAGTTCCGCCACCCATTATTACATTTACGTAAATAGTTAAAACGTTAGCAATCAAAAACCACTCAAACAATCGGGTTATATCCTCTCCGTTTCCAATAAATCCTTCCATGCAAAGAAGAAGCGAATAACCCACAAGTAATGTAAGATACATTTCGTACCGGTTACTTGTAAAGATACTATTATCTGTAAGCAGCAGCAGAAAAACTTCTCTGATTGCCATCAGGAATGCAATGAGTACAAACCACTTCTTGCGCAACACGAACGCTACATATAATCCAAAAAAAACAATCCCCAACTGTAGTATGTTAAAGTAATAATTCAGCCATTTATATCTTATATATGATGGAGTAGTACTTTCATATATAGCGAGTTTGGAAAATGCATCATCTGGAAGTATAAGAATCAACAAGAATATTAAAGATATAATTGTTGTTACTCTTATAGTTAATGCTCCGCGTTTATTTAATTGATTTCCGTTGTACTCTTTATATTCCATGCCTGATCATCATATCCTTTTACAAAAATCATCCTCTTATTCTCGCAATAGCATCTGCCACGAACTTCACCATACCAATTTGTGTGCTATTAAATCCGCGATACTCTTTTAAATATAATTCTCTACTCTTATCTCTTGTTTCAATGATGCTTTTTTGCTTGTCTTTTGGTACAGTCTTCATCGTAGACGATTCATTGTGCTTTACAGAAACTCCTGGATCATAGTAAGCCACATATCCTTTTTTCAGCAGCCTCTCTGCCAAAATATCTTCTTCCCCATACAGAAAAGTTCTTTCATCCATATAATCGACTTCATGCATTTTCTCTGTATCCAAAAGCATACAACAGCCATAGACTCGATAAGCCTTACGAGGAGTATCGTTAAATCTTCTCCTGTAATTTCTCTCCGCAACGATTCCATAAGTCAAGCTTCTGAACGTAGGCCTTCGACAGTATGGAGCACAGACAGCATTATCCCGTGTAATGATCTTGGGTCCAATAACTGCAACATCTTTATGCTTTTGTATTGTCTCTATCATATGCAGAAGCACATTCTGGCTGAGTATGATCACATCGTTATTTAATATCCATGTGTACGCATATCCATGTTCGTATGCATATCTGATTCCAATATTGTTCCCCGCCGCATATCCTGCGTTTTTCTTATTAGCGTAGAAGATGAGGTTGAGTTCCTTGCTCTTCTTCTCAAGCACCTCAGCCGATTCATTTGGAGAGCAATTATCCACAACCATGACATCGTAATTGTCATAGCTGAGATTTTTTAGTTTTTTTATTAACTCCAGTGTCAGCTCATATGTCCTGTAATTCAAAATAACAACAAGGACTCTTGGCTGTTTCTGATTTACTTTCTCATTCATCCTGTTTCTTCCAAATGCTATCTGTTCCGAATATTGACATATGCTTTCTTCATTCCATAGGATAACATTCCCAAAAATTTATAAGTTCCCCACGAAGTTAACACACTTCGAGCCAGTATCTGATATCTTCGTGACATTGCCGGAATGTATTTTTTGTATTTAGCAATATTTTTTCTGGCATACATATAGGATTTCTGCTGTTCCGGATGCTTTAAGCTGATCATGCTTTCGCATATCTTCAAATTCCAAACAATATAATTATTTGCCCACTTTTGTACAATTGGCTCATCTATATTCAAAGAATCAAGATCCTTCTTTACGATATCCCACGCTATAATGGCTGTCTTCAATTTCTCTGTATTCGCCATTCTTGATGAAGAAGTTAAAGCGAAACGGTAGTGATACAGAGGAAGATCTGTATAGCATATCTTTTTGGCTTTTTTAATCACCTGCCATGAAAACAAAGCATCTTCCGCTTGTGAAATATCCTCTCGGAACCGCACATCGCTAATCACTTCACGACGATACAGCTTGTTCACTGCCCATCCCCCGATTTTAAAGAAGAAAGCCTCGACAAGTTCCTTTGTGCCTTGATACGTCAGAATATCTGTCTCTTGATTCTTTTCTCTTACTTCGAATTGTCTATATTCACTTCGAAGATTACATGCGGAAATATCTGATTGTGTGCTCTCTAATGCGTTAATTAATATTTCATAAGTATCTAAGTCAATTCCATCATCGGCATCCGCGAATACCACGTACCCCCCCCCTAATCTGATCGAGGGCTGTGTTTCTTGCCGCACTTACGCCTGCGTTTTCCTTATGGATCGCATGAACAAAAGAAAATTTGCCTGCATATTTATCACAAATCTTCGATGAAGAGTCAGACGAACCGTCATCAACAAGAAACACTTCTTTATTCGGATACGTCTGATTTACTAAAGAATCTAAACATTGCGGCAGATAGTCTTCCGCGTTATAAACTGGAACCACTATGTTCAATAATTCCATCAATGCTCACCTACATTTATGCTTTCATTCTTTCTTTCCATTTATCAAAATTGCCTATCGGCTTACAGGGTGATCCGACAGCTACTACTCCATCCGGAATATCTTTTGTCACGATACTCCCTGCGCCAATCACAACATTGTTTCCCACATGCACTCCGTATAGAAGGATTGCATCTGCCCCGATAAACACGTTATTTCCAATGTGTATTTCTCCGGTTCTCGCCTTAAACTTTGTTTCTGGATCCATGTATTGAAGCATGAATATTGATACATCGTGGTTAATAAACGTTACACCAGAAGCAACATGAACATTATCACCAAAATAGATATCCTTTGGTTCTGTTCCGAAATTCCACGGCTGAAGATAGCAATGTTCACCTTGAGCACCAAAATATTGTATCTTCTTCAAATACTCAGCTCGCGGATACCCCCCCGATGTAAGAAAATCTGTAACATTTGTGCGTATCTGCTTGCTCTTCTCATTACTTATCTCCAAAAAAATGATCTTCCAGCATCAGACACAAGC
>CADBMH010000235.1 GCA_902795705.1 uncultured Lachnospiraceae bacterium
CTAATTACTCTTCTGCAGGTATCCTCGTCCTGTTCGGTAGCCGCTGCAAGACGCTCTAAATCCACCGCTTCCCCCATGGTAAATAGAATCGCTTCTATCACTGCTTCTAATTCTGCAAGGTTCATATATTACCTGTTCCCTCCGTTCTTATTTTCCTCTAAACTGTTCTGCACGACCGGCCCCGGTTCGTGGTAGGTCAGTCTGATATCGTCAAAAATATTTTCCTGCACAATTTTTAACTGTCCGATTTTGATTAGCTCCAAAATCCCAAGAAAGCTGACAATGATCATCATTTTATCTGCCTGCTCCTCCAGCAAATGTCGGAAGCTGAACTTTTTATGTATTTTTGCATATTCTCTGATATAACTGATGCGCTCCTCTAAAGAAACCGGCTCTCTCTCTATCTTTCCGAATTTGCTTCGAATCGGATCGATCTTATTGATTTGCTTTCTCATCACGCTGCGGAAAATTCCCTGCAGCTTTTTCAATGTCACATCACCAAGGATCTCCGATACGTCAATTTCTTCCTCAAAATTCGCAATTTCGTCCGGTATCGTAGGATTTTTATAAAGCTGCTTTGCCGCATCTACCTGAAGATCCTTTAATTCTAAGGAAGCATATTTGTAGGTCTTATATTCCAGCAGACGCTCTACAAGCTCTGCACGCGGATCCTCTTCCTCTCCTTCCTCATCCACTTCGATGGGCAGAAGCATTTTTGATTTAATCTTTAATAACATGGCTGCCATTAACAGAAAGTCACTCATTATTTCCATGTCCTTTGATTCCATTTCAGCAATGATATCCATGTACTGTTTTGTAATTTCCACAATCGGAATATCAAAGATGTCGATTTTATTTTTTTCAATCAAATGAAGCAAGAGATCCAAAGGACCGTCAAACGCCTCCAATTTCACGGAAATGCTCATTTTAATCTATCCTCCGGGTGAAGTACCCTAAACTATAATATTAACATCAATAATCTGTAGACACCGTAACGGATGAGTCCGATAAACAATGTAAATACATAGATCAGCTTGATTACGGAATCCATCTTGATCAGTCCCAGATATTTTCCTGCAGAGACGCTTGCAATCAAAAGTCCCATATCAAAGGTTGACACCGGAAACAGATTGGTAAGGAACATTCCTGCACTTAAAATCGCAAGATACTGTAAGAACAAAGAAACTATCATACCGGGGATGCCGGCGGTTGTTAATGTTTCCAGTCCCCTTATACCAAACACATGCATTTTAAGCAGACAGACGCTGAGCACGAAGCAGAAAAGCAAAACAAAAAATCCCGTAAAACCTAAAATTCGGTTATATTTTTTATTCTGGATCCGGAACATAAACGGCTTCGAAAATGCTACACTGCTCGTTACAGATAAAATCACTCCTACAGGATCAATATATCTGTGTACGGCAAAAATGCTATGTGTATATTTTCTTTCTCTTCCTGCTCTTCTCTGCAGTAGCATATAAACGGCAGATTTTGATAATTCATGAAGCATCATCAAAAACATTGCTGTCAAAATGCAGATCAGACAATCAAATAATAATTCCTTCATAATATGCGTTCCCCTGTCTGAAAACCTTCTATGCTTATTTATAATAGTCAAAATACAGGTCATACATCTTCACGGTATCCCCCTCTTCGATTCCGATTGCTTCAAGCTCCTCTAAAATCCCATGATCTGAAAGAAACTTCTGAAAAAACTGAAATCCTTTTTCCGAATCTAAATTTGTATAGCCTAACATTTTTTCAATTCTCGGTCCCTCCACCAGATAAACATCCTCTTTTTCATCATAGCTTACCGTGTACGGCTCCTCTTCAAAGGTCTGATCCTCGATGACATACTCCCGTTCAAAGACCGTCGGTTCCTCCTTGGATTCATCTAATAGTTTTCGGATATAATATAAGAGCTCTTTGACTCCTTTTCCGCTGACCGCCGAAATCGGAAATACCTTCGTTCCTTTTGGCTCAAATTCCTCCTTTAAGAGAGTGATCACGGTCTCCTCTTCTGTTCCGTAAAAAACATCGACTTTATTCGCCGCGATCACCTGCGGTCTTTCTAGAAGCTCCTCACTGTATTTACGGAGCTCCTCATTGATGACCTGAATATCATTTAGCGGATCTCTGCCTTCCGTAGAAGCAGCATCCACCATATGGATAAACACTTTTGTCCTTTCGATATGCTGCAAAAATTCATGTCCGAGTCCGACACCGTCTGCAGCCCCTTCGATCAGTCCCGGAATATCCGCTATAACAAATCCGTCTGCATCATCTAAATCTACAACACCTAAAATCGGCTGTAAGGTCGTAAAATGATAATTAGCGATCTTCGGTTTTGCGTTACTGACTCTGGATAGAAAGGTAGACTTACCGACATTCGGAAATCCAACCAGACCTACATCTGCGATTGTTTTTAACTCTAAGATTACCGTCAGCTCCCGCCCCGGTCTTCCGGGCTGCGCATATTTTGGAACCTGCATGGTCGGCGTGGCATAGTGCATATTTCCCTTGCCGCCACGACCTCCCTTCAGGATGATCTCTCTTTTGCAGCCATGAGACATATCGACAATGACCTTGCCGGTTTCCTTTTCGCGGACAACTGTGCCCTCCGGTACCTTTACAATGAGATCTTCTCCGTCCGCACCGTGGCATCTTTTTTTTCTGCCCGGTTCTCCGTCACCGGCCTGATATTTTCTTTTATGTCTGAAATCATTCAGGGTATTGATCCCGGTATCTACTTCAAAGATCAGATCACCGCCCCTGCCGCCATCACCGCCATCCGGCCCGCCTGCAGCGACGTAAAGCTCCCGACGGAAGCTGACATGTCCGTCACCGCCCCTGCCGGAACGGATTAAGATTTCTGCTTTATCTGCAAACATCAATTTCTCCTTTTTATATAAAAAGTCATCAATTTTCTATATACCAAATCATAACCATCACATTGCTATGCACGATTAAACTATCGTAAAAATAAGAGACTGCAAGCAATCGACTTACACGACATTCCATGCCATGTAGTTTTTAGCTGCTATGCAGTCTCCCATATAAATCATCTCCTATAAAGGCAAGAATGACAATTTTAAGACTCTACCGGATATACGGAAGCCTGCTTTTTGTCCCTTCCCTTTCTCTCAAAACGAACTACACCATCAACCAGTGCAAACAAGGTATCATCTCCACCACGGCCCACATTGTTGCCCGGATGGATTTTCGTTCCACGCTGTTTGTAAAGGATTGTTCCTGCGTGTACAAACTGTCCGTCTGCTCTCTTTGCTCCTAATCTCTTAGATTCGGAATCTCTACCGTTCTTTGTAGAACCCATTCCCTTTTTATGAGCAAATAACTGAAGGTTCATTTTTAACATGTCCTACACCTCCTGCTTTTCATCTGAAATATCAATTTGAATAAACTTCTTACCATAGTCCTTCTCAATTCCCGAAAGACCTAATTTTAATGATTCTAACAAAAGCCTTGCCTCGTGACTGACAGGCACAGAAGATATTGCAAAAAAAACAACATCTTTTTCTGCTTCCTGTACATCATCGGAAAAGGAATCCTGTGTAAATGCTTCTATAGAATTAATCGTATTAATCACTAATGCAGAAACACCTGCACACACAATATCTTCTCCGGCTTTTGCAAATTCTGCATGTCCTTTCATCCGAAATCCACAGAGCTCGTCTGCGGAATTTTTGATAAATGTAACACGAATCATTTTCCTACCCCTGATCACATAGATCTGTCAAGCATCCTATGCAGTAATGCTTTCGATCTTAACCTGTGTATAAGGCTGTCTGTGACCGTTTTTCTTATGATATCCGGTTTTTCTCTTATACCGGTATACGATCACTTTCTTTGCGCGGCCTTCCTTCATAACAGAGCCGGTAACCTTTGCATTTGCTGCGTCGGCACCTACCTTCATGGAACCATTGCTCACTGCAACAACATCAAATGTAACCTTGTCGCCTTCCTTTGCATCGAGCTTCTCCACGCGAATCTCATCACCCTCGGAAACCATATACTGCTTTCCACCTGTTGCAATAATAGCGTACATAACCTGTCTTTCCTCCTTATTATTACTCGCTAACTACGGCGTCCGGCTTACCATCCTTAGAATGTCTTACGAACTTCAATTTACCTCGTTAAGCGGCACACTAGAGTATAATATCACTTTAGAGCGAAAATGTCAAACGGTTTTTTAGGATGTTTTTTTATTATTCATCCAACAATTTTCGTTTGTCGGGGAGATTTTTTTAGAAGTGACGCGTGCCCTTATAGTCTATGTTCCGCATCCTGTCTTCCGATTGTGTGCAAAAAA
>CADBMH010000236.1 GCA_902795705.1 uncultured Lachnospiraceae bacterium
ATGGTTGCTGTGCATGGTCATTAGAAACATGCTGCCGAGCTTCCGGCTATTCGGAAGGAGTGGATCTGTTTGCAGTACATACCAAAGAATTAAATCTGGTCATGGAGGCATGGGGCGAAGAGACCGGAATGGGATTTCAAGAGCATTACATCTATCAGAATGGAATATGCCTTACAGATGAATGTGCTGATTATTATGAGTATTTCTGGGACAGGGAAGCATATCCGGCATATGAGGATCTCAAAAAGGACAATCCAGATGCACCGGAAGAATCCGCTTTTATAGAGGATGTAGCTGGTGTGGGAGGGATAAATGGATATGGCGAATGGAACATGGACCAAATGTTTTCAGAAGTCGGAGCAGAAAGGGGGTGAACAGGATGCAGTATGTAATCTGCGGTATGCTTGCAGGTGTAGTAGTGATTGTAGCAGCAGAAACTTTTCTCTATGCGTAGTTATGTGGATGAAAGGTTCAGAAGAAAAAAGACATGGAAAGGAAGTGAGACCGGATGATGGAAGCGTTACTGTTTTTGATGGGATTTGCAAGCGTAACAACGGTGTATGAGGTTGCAAAGACTGGGAAAACGAAAAGAGCAGAAAAGGAATTGATCAAAATGACTAAGGATGAGATCAAGAGAAAGAAATCTTGATGTAATATTTAAAAAAGACTAAAAAGATGGGGCAGCTAAACAGGCTGCTCTATTTTTTTTCTATTTGGAAAACTGACATAGAATATTGTAAGGAATAAAAAAACAGTATATAATAGGAAAGGATTGGTACAGATATAAAATGCGGACTGAATATAAATAATAATTATTTTTTGAAAGGGATAAGGATGCAGGGGATAGATATAGTTGAACAGAACATTGCTGATCTGAGTCCGGAACTGCTTAATACACTTTTAAAGGACAGGACAACAGGAAAAAATATCAGATGGGCAACGGATAATTACGAGCAGTATGGAGAGGCATATCGTGCGGATCAGGAGATTAGACCAGAGTTAATAATTGGAGAGCATACGGATATTGTGCAGCCCAGAGTGACAAAAGCAAAAGAGAAACAAATGCAGCGTACACGCGACAGGGCAGAAGTTTTTACCCCATCATGGATATGTAATGAGCAGAATAATTTGATAGATGAAGCGTGGTTTGGAAGAAAAACTGTGTTTAATATTTCAGAAAAGGGAAAATGGAGAACCTATAAAAAGAAAATAGAATTTCCGGAAGGAAAGACTTGGAAACAATATGTAGATGAAAAAAGATTAGAGATAAGCTGCGGTGAGGCACCTTATTTGGTGAGCAGGTATGATACAGTAAGCGGAAAAACGATTGCGATAGAAAAGCGGATTGGTTTACTAGATCGTAAACTTAGAATTATAAATGAGAATGTGCAGGAGGAAGAAGAGTGGTATATATGGTGCAAAAGAGCTTTTCAGAGTATTTATGGATATGAATATCAGGGCGATAACATTCTTTTGGCAAGAGAAAATCTTTTATGCACATTTATAGATAATATGGTATTTAAGTTTGCACATGAGCCTTTATTAAAGCAGTTAAATGAAATCGCAAGAATTATTTCATGGAATATATGGCAGATGGATGGATTGACAGGTAATGTGCCATATAGTGAAAAGGAGATTGAAAATGAGCAGATTACAATATTTGATTTTCTTTCAATAGATGGAGAAAAAGAAAAGGAAAAGCAGCCAATACCATGCAAAATATTTGATTGGAGATCAAATTGCAGCTTGGAATTTAATTCAATGATAAAGGAGGCATAAGAAGATGGAACAGAGTTTTTCAAATGCATTTGATTATAAAGTGGTGTATGTGTTTACGGTTGAGGATGAATTGCATAAAGGGCTGGTTAAAATTGGTGATGCTACGGTGAAAACAGAGTTGACGATTGACAGACTGACTCCGGACAGCAGGGAATTAAATCAAGCTGCTTTAAAGAGGATTCGAGAATATACGAATACTTTAGGTGCCAAAATCAAATTATTGCATACAGAGTTGGCTGTAAAGACTGTATCGGATGAAGATGGCAAGCCTCAGATTAAAGCGTTCCGAGACCATGAGGTACATCATGTGCTGAAAAATTCCGGTATTGATAATGTTACTGTAGGTGACTCTACAGGGCGTGAATGGTTTGAAATAGATATCAATACTGCTGAAAAAGCAATAGAAGCTGTAAAGGCAAACCAGAAGAACCTGAGCAATTCTAATGTTACGGAATATACACCGATTATTTGGAGACCAGAACAGGAAGAGGCGATTGATAAAGTAGTAAAGCATTTTAAAAAAGCCAATCGGTTTCTGATAAATGCAAAAATGCGTTATGGAAAAACTTTTGTCTCGTTGGAGATTGTAAGACAATGTGGCTTTGGTAAAACTCTGATATTAACGCACCGACCTGTTGTAGATGCCGGATGGTATGAGGATTTTACTAAAATTTTTCAAAGTGAAAAAGATTATGTTTATGGTTCTAAGGCAAAGGGCTATACAGTAGATGAATTGATTAGGACTGGTAATAAGTTCATATATTTTGCATCTGTACAAGATCTGCGAGGCTCATCAGAAGTTGGCGGAAAGCATGATAAAAACGATACGGTTTTTAATTTAGATTGGGATTGTGTTATTGTAGATGAAGCACATGAAGGAACCAAAACCGTATTAGGAGAAAATACAGTCAAAGCGGTAGTAAAAGAAAATACAAAATTTCTTGCACTATCAGGAACTCCATTTAATATTTTGGATGAATATGAGGAACAGGAAATTTACACATGGGATTACATCATGGAACAGGAAAATAAGTCAAAATGGGATAAACTGCATTTTGGTGATTCAAACCCATATGATGAACTTCCGGAATTAAAAATTTATACTTATGAATTAGGGAATCTTTTACATAATTCCCACTATATAACTTATGATGATAAAGCCTTCAATTTTAGAGAATTTTTCAGGACATGGACTGGTATATTTGAAAATGATTATGCAAACATGCCTGAAGGGGCTGAAATTGGGGATTTTGTGCATGAAGAAGATGTTTGGAGTTTTTTAAACCTTATGACAAGTAAGACGAGTGATAGTCTTTATCCGTTTGCTACGGAGGAATATAGGGATATTTTTAAGCATACACTTTGGATGCTTCCGGGAGTAAAAGAAGCAAAGGCTCTTAGAAAACTGATGTATAAACATCCGGTATTTGGCTCGGGAATATTTAATATTGTGAATGTTGCCGGAAACGGTGATGAAGATGAAGAGGCAGCGGATGCATTAGAAAAAGTTAGAAATGCAATAAGAGCCGCAGGAGATGATTACACGATTACTTTATCATGTGGAAAGTTGACTACAGGTGTTACCATCAAAGAATGGACAGGTGTATTTATGCTATCAGGTTCTTTTTCGACATCTGCTGCAAATTATTTGCAGACGATTTTCAGAGTACAATCGCCTTGCAATCAAAACGGTAAAATAAAAGATATGGCATATGTTTTTGATTTTGCCCCAGATAGAACATTAAAGATGGTTGCTAGTGCGGTCTCTGTTTCTACAAAGGCAGGAAAGACAAGCCTCAGCGATAAGGAAATAATGGGAAAGCTGCTAAATTACTGTCCGGTTATTTCTATTGAAGGCTCAAAGATGCATGAATATAATGCAAATATGCTTCTCCAGCAATTAAAGAGAGCATATGCGGATAAGGTTGTCAGAAACGGTTTTGATGATAGCAGTTTATATAGTGATGAATTATTTATGCTTGATGATATAGATATCAAAAAATTTGATGAATTAAAAGGGATCATTGGAAAGTCAAAAGCTGCACCGACAGCAAAGGATATAACAGTAAATGATCAGGGATTGACCAATGAGCAGTATGAAGAAAAGAAAAAATTAGAGAAGAAACCTAAAAAGGAACTGACAGAGGAAGAAAAAGCCAGATTAGAGGAATTAAAAGCATTAAAGAAATTGCGTAGTGATGCAATTTCTATTCTTCGTGGTATTTCAATCCGTATGCCGCTTCTTATTTATGGTGCAGATGTACCATATGAAGATGAAATTACGATAGAAAAGTTTGTAAATCTCGTGGATGATTCTTCTTGGGAAGAATTTATGCCTAGTGGTGTTACAAAGGAGAAATTTAGAGAGTTTCAGAAATATTATGATGAGGATGTATTCATGGCAGCAGGCAGAAGGATCAGGAATATTGCCAGAGAAGCGGATGAGTTAGAGCCGACAGAGAGAGTACAGAAAATAGCAAGTTTATTCAAATATTTTAAAAATCCTGATAAAGAGACTGTTTTAACTCCGTGGAGAGTTGTGAATATGCATATGAGCGATTGTCTGGGAGGATGGGATTTTTTTGGAGAAACACATGATGAAAATTCTATTTTAGATCGACCACGATATGTGCAGCAGGGGAAAGTGACGGAAGATGTTTTTGAAAATGAAGAAGCTAAAATATTAGAAATCAATTCAAAGACAGGGCTATATCCATTGTATGTAACATACAGCGTATATCGGAATCGGTGTATAAAAGTTGGAGAACAGGAGTTGTCCTCTGAAAAGAAGAAAGAAATTTGGTTTCAGGTGGTTAGGGATAATGTTTTTGTTGTATGCAAAACACCTATGGCAAAAGCGATTACTCAGAGAACATTAGCAGGATATGTAGATAAAAAAATAAATGCACATTATTTTGATGATTTGATTAATACAATAAAAAATAAGCCACAGTTGTTTTCAGAAAAAATAATAAAGGAAAGCTATTGGAAGAAAGGTCATGGGATGATGAAATTTGATGCGATTGTAGGAAATCCACCATATCAAATGATGGATGGAGGAAATAGAAATAGTGCAAGTCCGGTATACCAGTATTTTGTAACACAAGCAAAAAAGATTTCACCTGAATATTTATCTATGATTACTCCGTCTAGGTGGTTCGCAGGTGGAAAAGGACTTGATGATTTTCGTAATGAAATGTTAAAAGATAGCAGTATAAAAAAGATAGTGGATTATGTTGATAGTAATGGTTGCTTTAAGGGGGTTGATATTGCAGGGGGAGTAAATTATTTTTTGTGGTCAAAGTCATATAGCGGTTTATGCGAAATGAAATCAGTACGAGGTGAGGATATTGATGTAATGGAAAGAAAATTAGACGAATATGATATTTTGATACGAAATAATGCATCGGTAAAACTTATAGAACGTATTCTATCTGTCAATGAGAAAAAAATGGAAGAAATTGTTGGTACAAGGAATACTTTTGGAATATCTACGGATGAACATGGCGTTTCAGAAAAAGACACAACTAATACTTTACAGTTGGCATGTAGCCAGAAAAATAATCAATTAGCGATGGCGTATATAAGTTCTGATAAAGTGACAAAATGTAAAGATCTCATTGAAAAATATAAAGTAGTTATTGGAAGAAGTGTACCAAGAAATGGTGAGGTTGGAGTTGATCCTAAAGTTGGTTATAGGGCAATAACAACTGTCCATATTTTTATGCCTCATACAGTATTTACAGATACATATTTATTATTGGCTTCTTTTGATAGTTTAAGTGAAGCTAAAAACTTTGCGAAATATATGACGTTAAAATTGCCTAGATTTTTATTGCATGAAACATATTCTAGTATGGCAATATCAAAAAGCAATTTTAGATTTGTACCATATTTAGATTATACAAAAGAATGGGATGATAATATGCTGTATAGTCGGTATGAATGTTCTGAAAAGGAAATTGCAATGATTGATTCCATGATTAGACCTTTAGAATATGTGATGCATTAAGATTAGATTTCTAAATTTATGAATGGTTGGAGGCACAACATGAATAATAGTGACAATCTGATATGGGATTTACTGATAAATAAATTAATCTTTGAAAGAGAAGAGCAGTTGAAAGATCGACTAAAAAATTTAGAACAAGAACTTTCTTCTCAAAACAGATTTTTTCCACAAAGTAAAATTTTAGAGCAGATTGACGGTTTAGTGGAAATAGCAGAATGTAATTTGCCGAAAGGTACGATTGTTTATCGGGCTAGAACGATTGATAAATATCACGAAAATGCATTTTTTGATAGATTTTTTCGTGAAATGATAAGCAAAGTAAAACGGAAGATACCTGAATTTGGCGAAAAAATGAATAGCGATGATATTATTAAATTGCAAGCGTATACACAAAGGAATGGTACAGAAAGTGTTTTTTCAGAAGAAGAGTGGAAGGAGATTTTTTCAAAATTTGGAAAGAAATCCTTTTGGGGTTATAATAAAAAGGAGTCTGATGCACCACCGATAAATTCTGTTAGTGTTGGGCGGATTAATCCAAAAGGAATATGTTACTTGTATATATCAAGTGATGAACGGACTGCAGCGTTGGAAGTAAGACCGACAATATCACAGTATGTTAGCATTGCAGAAATTGAAATAAGAAAGTCTGTTAGGTTGTTTGACTTATCAAAGTATGATGAAAAATACGATACGCAAGATAATATAGACAGAATGGTTGATTGGAAAGTGTTTTCAGACTACTTTTCGCAGCCAAATTACAGCGGAGAATTAGCATATTTAGCAACGCAATATATTAGCGAATACATAAAAAACATCAAGGATCAATCCGGTAATTACAAATTTGATGGAATATGCTTTAAAAGTTCTTTGAATCCAGATGGTGTAAATTATGTTTTATTTGATACTTCGCCAGAGAGAAGAAAATATAAAGTAAGTTGCTCAGGCGTTTATCAAGTATTAGATTTATGGGGAAATCTTCAAAAACAGCTACCGTTAGAAGAAAGTATGCTGGAAACATCAAATATCGGAATATTTCATTGATGGAGGTGTATATATTTATGGATTTTGAAATATAGGGGGATTTTTTGGAAATAAGTAAATGTTTAAGGATACAAAATAGATTGTGAAAAAATGCAGGGTGATTTTTCTGCTTTTTAATTTCTGAGTTATATCGTTTTTTTTGCGGTATAGCTCCTTTTATTTTGACATTTTATTATTTTGGTGGCGGTGGTGGCGGTACTTTTCAATATCGTAGAAGTTCTAAATTTCTTTTTTTCTATTTTTCCAATCAATTTCAAAAATGTGAAAACTTGCCGGAGGCAATTGAGTACTCTTTTCGTGAAGAACATAGCAAGAAAAATAGTTATCTGTTCTTGAAAAAAGCTGATGATTCAGCTAAGAAAGGGGGATAAATGAATGTGTTTACACAATCGGCGAAGCATTTTTTGGATTCATTCAGTAAAATTGTTCCAGCAGTATGTGTCATACATGGTTCAAAGGTTACTGTATTGAGATGGAGAGGCAAGTGTAAGCGTCCTAAAAAAACGCCTTTACATAAGCTGAAAAAGCAGGATTTTCTTTTAGTCAATTTCTGTCCACAGGATGAGCGGATATTTGTTGAGCATCATTTGGCAACGGTATCTATCCGGACATTATGTGAACTAGCAAATGGCGGATCCTTGAAAACTAAATATTTCGAACAGATGATGATGGAAAAGCTACATCTGGATTATCATAGGGTATTTATTGACATGGCAGGTGATTTCAGATATTTCTCTACTGTTTTTTGGCAAAATGCAGACAGGCTTATAAAAAATGTCTGGAAAGCCATGGATAAATACAATCTTTGGTATTCCTTGATGCTTGAGATCAGATTTGTTCCTCTGATGCATCAGATGTACGGTACTCCGTTTCCGATAGACAGACATGGAATCGTCTCAGAATTAAAGTGCATTACAGATGAAATGCAGGAGTTGGAGCAGGAGCTTGTTTACCGCTATGGATTTACAGAGAAAGAATTATCCAGTACAGGAGAGTATGGGAGAGAACTGGAGATTTTAGCAAAGTATCAGAAGCTGAAAAGGGTTTCTGGTCAATTTTCAGTAGACAAACTCTTCAGGACTTCGCCTGACAGGGATGCAATATCCTGTGAAATCCATTCAATCGGTACAGCATCATTCAGATGCAGCACCAGCAATATAAACCTGTACGGACTTCCTAAGAGACTTCGGAAATACCTACAGGCACGAGTTGGAACGGAAGCTTTAACCTTTGATATCCACGCAAGCCAGATCATCATACTTGCATGGCTCAGTAGAGAAGAAAAGCTGATCCGTGTGTATGAGAGTGGCAAAGATATCTATAAGCTGATCGCATCTGCAATGTTTTCTGTAAAAGAAGATGATGTAGATGAAAGGATGCGTTTGGCAGCGAAGCACTGTATCCTGATTATTATAAATGGTGGCGGTATACGGAGTCTGTCAAAGGAATTGGATGGATTTGGTTTTTCGGTTGCTCAGGTACATCAGATAAAGGATAGTTTATTTGCTGAATTTTCCAAAATGGAAAGTTATGTTGAAAAGTTAAAAACTGCAGAAGTCATGAGACTTCCAAGTGGAAGAATGTGGTTTGCAGGGGATAATATGCCGGAGTCGAGCCATAAGCGGCTCAGCATCATATTACAGGGGATTGAGGCAGAGGTATTAAAAAGCAGCCTGTATCTTCTTTCAAGAGAAATTAAAGGTTTTGAGAGAACAGAGTTGTATATGTCACTGCATGATTCAATCGCTATAGAAACAGTCAAGGGAAATTCTGGAAAATTGCAGGAATTAGTCAGGAATTGTATTTTGGATAGTTTCCGAATGTATTTTCCAGATGCTAAAAATATTATTATTAAACAGGAGGAATTACCATGAAAAATTTCGATGAAATTTTAGCAACTTGTGAAAAAAATAAGCAGGAGTCAGCAGGTAAGGATCATATTAAAATTGCTTCTTATTCCACAGACACCGAGTATTATGCAACTTTCATGGACGCAAAAGAAATAGTATCCAAGAACGAAAAAACTCTGATTTTATTGGAAACAAGGATTTGGAACGATGCTGTGGGTACTAAAAAAACTGATTTTTACAATGTAAATAATTTCAGGAAAGACGAACTTTTAAAAGTCATGAGGGTAATGGGAGTAAGCGAATATGCTGAACTGATTGGCAAAAGTGCCATTGTAAAAATTGAGGTTTCCGGTGACTACGAGAACCTGATCGTTTTGGCGGAGGCTGACAATGAAGATGTGCGTGAAACCGTCAAAAAAATGCAGAAAAAAGAAAAAAAGAAAAAGAAGAAGCAGAAAAAGGTGGCAGAGGAGTCAAAAGAAACGAAAATATCCAAGAAGTTGAAAAAGAAAAAAGCAAATCTGAATCCTGCTTTTTTATCAGACGAAGACGATTTAGAAGATGAATCTACTTGGAAATATGCTGAAACTACCGAGGATTAGTAATTTTTATGAATGTTTGCCGGAAAGCTTAGGTTAATTTTAGTGGAAATGGGGTTGCCTCATTTCCACTAAAATTTTATAAAAAAAGGAGGTTTTCGCTATGGAAAACAAAAAGGAAGAAAAAAAACCAGATATTCAACAAGAAACGGCAAAATTTTTAGAGAAAAAGGTAATTGCTATGAATGCGCAGAACCAGCTGTTTTACAAGTACAATCCCCAAAAAGGCTATCACGAAGAGCTTACTGAAAATCAACTCCAGCGTGAGGTGGACAGCTATTTAAACTCCGGGGACACAGAACTGGAGTGGACGCTTGCTACAATCAACAGGGTAATCGACACAGCGAAAATTAAAGCAAAAGCATTCAATGATTTTGACAGCGATCCGGATTGCATAGTACTGACAAACGGCGTTCTGGATACCAAAACAAAGGAGTTGCACAAATTTACACCAAATTTGCATGCGACTGCCGGACTCTCATTCCCCTATCAGCCGGATGCAACATGCCCTAAATATGAAAAATTCAAAAGTGACGTATGTTGCGGAAATTCTGATATGATGCAGGATCTCGATAGCATTTTGGGCTTGGCGTTAGTTGGGGATACGAAAGCTGCCAAAGGTATCCTTCTGGCAGGAACGGGGAGCAATGGGAAGTCTACCTTTTTGTCACTCTTGTCCGAATTTATACCGGAAAAATACATCACAAACATGAGTATTTCGGCTATCAATAGTAAACGTGATTTTGACCGGCATGCGCTTGCGAGCAGTCGAATTAATATCCTTCACGAGCTTGATAAAAAACCTACGTTAGATGGAATGTTTTCAAACAATGTGAAGGCTCTGATAACGGGAGACGACCTTTCGGCAGAAATCAAGGGAGGCATCCGCTATAATTTCAAGCCGCATACGATTCTGCTGTTTGCTGCAAATCGCCTACCCAAAATTGAGCGATATCCAGACAAAGCAACGATCAGGCGATACCTAGTCCTAAGGTTTCATAGGGAATTTACAGATTCAGAAGTGGATTTGGATATGCTGGAAAAACTAAAAGCAGAACTTCCGGGAATCTTGAATTGTGCTTTGAGTGGTTTGGATGCAATAAGAAAACGAAATTACAGATTTCTTTCCCAACAGGCATCGGATGATTTCATCATCAAAGAGGCAAGGGAGAAATTTCCGCTTAATGCATTTGTAGAAGATGTATTCGTGGCGGATCCAAATGCTACAATTAGTAACCGTGAAATCGAGAGTGCATACCGGATCTGGTGTAGCAGAGAGGGAGTTTCCTGTGAAAGCATGGATGCTGGCTTTTCACGCAGGTTAACGAATGTCATAAAGGAACGTTACATCGGAGTCGAGTGCAAAAAGTCAGAACATGGAGGTAAAAGAGGAAAAACGGGGTTGTCGATCAAGCCTGAATTTCGGGAGTGTGTAAAAGCTATTTCGTAAGAGAATGTTTGGAGTTGGTATTTAGGGGGGATCAAGTGTGATATTCCCCTTCCCACTTTCAATTTCTATTATCGTTATCTAGGGCAGATGCGTACATTAGCATCTGCCTTATAACTGTTTATATGTCTATTTGCAAAAGTGAGGCTTGACAAGAACATATATTCTGTTTAGAATATATCATATGTTTCATGCAGATATTATTATTGTATTAGGGCGTATTCACAGGAGGTTTGGAAATGGGTAAGTGTGTTTCGGAGGCAACAGATGAAAATGTTTTACAATCAATAAGAGATAATACTTATATGAGAAGCGAGGATGTTAAAGGTTTTATTGAAGGTCTCGATTTGATAGACGGAAATTATTTTATCAGTATTGATGCAAAATGGGGGAATGGAAAAACCTTTTTTGTCAGACAGGTGGAAAAGACTTTGGATTATTTAACCAGAGTTAAGTTTAGAGAGAAAGCGAGCAAGTATGAAGATTCTTTTTTTGAGAAAAATCCTATATTAAATCGCATATCAATCAAACATTCATATTTGCCAATATATTATAATGCATGGTTGTATGATAATCATGATGATCCTTTAATGTCGCTTGTCTTAGAAATCGTAAAGCATAGTGATTATGAAATCAATACTGAAATTGATACTAAAAAATTAGGAAATAAGGTATGGGATTTAATGGAAGTTTTAAAAATTCCTATTGCAAGTACTCTAAAAAAGGTTAAAGACAAATTGACTGAAGAAGATATTTTGAGTTCTGTTAAAACGGCAGAGGATATAAGGAATTGTGTGAAAAATGTATTTGACGAAATCATCAACGAATCCGCACAAAGATTGGTGATAATAATAGATGAATTAGATCGTTGCAAGCCAAGTTTTGCTATGGAAATGTTAGAGCGTATAAAGCATTATTTTGATGATGAGAGGATTATTGTTATAGTTTCCGTAAATAAGGAACAGTTGATACATACGATTTCAAAATACTATGGAGAAGGGTTTGATTCTACCGGTTATTTGAATAAATTTTTTGATTGTAACATGATATTGCCGGACATTAGAGATGATGCCTACATATCCAATGATGATTCACATTTTTATTTGGATAAGATAGCAGACGATTTGATTTTATATTATAATCTATCTTTGCGTGATAGTTTGATATATAAAAATAAAATCAGAAATTTACCAAAAGGTAATTTGGGAAAAGATAATTCGAGTGGTTATATAATAACAGCATTTTTGCCTGTCATCATAGTGTTGGAAATGAAAAATCAACCTGAAAAGATGAAGTTTTTGAACGGAAAAAGCGAGATAATAGATATTATTGCAAATGATGTTCCTTCATATACAAAATTTGCTATTAGAATATCTGCAAAATTTCAGCAATCAAATGTGTCAGAAAAAGAGATATTTGAAGATGGTTTATCAATTTTGAAAGCTCTTTATTCATATATTTTTGGCAATATTGAAGAGAAACCAGAAGAAATACAGGGTTGGACTGTTACGAAAAATACAAAAAGAGAGTGCTTGAAATATGTTAATATGATTGATGGGTAGTCTGTAGATAGGAAAGCTGATTTGATACGATACATTGGAATAAGGAGGTGCATTTTGCATGAGAGGATCAGTATATAAATTTCTTTCATTTGATGGTTTTAGAGATATATTAGAGAATAGACGGATTAAATTTTCCAGTTTGAATTATTGGAAAAAAAATGAAGACATTAACGAGAACTATGTTCAAAATATATTAGAAGATAAAAATGAATTTAATAAGTTTGTTAAAAAGTGTAAAACAATGGGATTTTCGGACGAAGAGATTTGGATTAGAATTTATGAAATATACATATGCTCTCATAGGATATATGCTTTTTGTACATCAGATAAGTGTTCAAGCAGAAGTAAAGATATGTGGGAGACTTATGCAAAGGGACATGACGGCATAAGATTGAAATTGGATCTACAGTTATTTGAACATATCAAAAAAGAAAATAAAGAACCTGAGCCTGTTTGTGATTTTGTAAATTATGGTGATGGATTTGATATTGATATATTGTATGAAAAGGAATTTAAAAATATGATTTTCCGAAAAAGATTATTTTATAATAAAATAGAAAAATATAAAGTAGAAAAAGAATTTAGATGCACGATATTAGACATTAAAAATACGGATGGTTTGGGTTTAGTGATGATGTTTAGTGATCCTGATAAAAAATATGATTTGAAATATGAAAATTTAAATGACAATTTGAAACATTACTTTTCGGATGAGGGCGATAATGTTGAAAAGGACTGTTATTTTTTGAATGCTAAGGCAGATACTTTTATTCAAAGCGTTCAACTTAATTCGCACGCAACAGAAGAAGATGAAAGAAAAGTGTTAGATATTTGTGAGAAATATAAGTTAAAATATGTAGGCAAAGCTAAAACTCAGAATCTGCTTTGAGTTCTGTTTATGACAATATTACTAAGTGACAAGTTATAGATTTTGTGCTATATTGAATGTAATAACAGGAA
>CADBMH010000237.1 GCA_902795705.1 uncultured Lachnospiraceae bacterium
AAATAAACAGTCCTTATTTTTGCCTAAATTTTTACCTGCTTCGTCAGAAAATCTAGCCGTAGGGTACACTACGCCGTCGATTTTCTTTCTTGCAGGATAAAAATTTATTCTAAAAATAAGGTACTATTATTTAAAATCTCTTATACTAGTTCACGAAAAGTCCACATTTTCTCCTCATTTTATTCACGCTTTCTTTGTATTCTATGTATGTAACAAAGTTACAATGTAACTTTGTTACATACGGAAACAGCGCACTCCGCGCAGTGGGCAGGAGATGAAATTTTTTCCTGCTGGATGTAAAACACGAAAGTAGATATTTCTAAAAGTAGAATATAAAGGAGGCGGTTTTTATGAGAAAAAGAAAATTAGTGATGGCAGGATGTGTGATGGCTCTTACATTGGCGATGATGACAGGCTGTGGAAATAGTAATGCAGGTGCTACGGCGAATACCGATACAGCGCAGACCGCAGAAAACGGGGAAGGCTTTCCGGGTGGAAAACCTGGTCAGATGCCGCAGGATGACGGAAGTAAGATGGTACAGGTTACGAAAGTGGATGGAAATACGATTACGGCGACGGTAGGCGAGGATATGTTCAGTGGAAAATTCTCTGGAAACGGGGAGACGCCGCCGGAGAGGCCGGATGGAAATTCGGATGGAAGCTCGGATGGAAGTTCTAAGGACAGACCGGCACCGCCGGATAAAAACAGTGACGGGGATTCCGGAGACAGACCGGCACTGCCAGACAAAAATAGTGACGGAAGCAGTTCTGAGAAAGACGGACAGCGGCCGGAAAGACCGGACGGAGAGATGCCGTTTACTGCTACCGATGAAACCCTGACATTTACCATTACTTCGGATACGAAAATCATGACAGGAGGGAAGGATGGTTCCGCAGAGGGGACGGTAGATGATATAAAAGAAAACAGTATTTTGCGCGTGAGCGTAAATGACAATAATGAAGCACAGACCATTATGATCATGGGTGGAAAATAACATAGTAAACGCCATTAGGTTTTGCCTAATGGCGTTTTACTGCGCTGGATTTACGCCGCTGAAAGCGGCAATCAACACCGTACTCACCCCTAATGTAAACTTCCAGTCACCACCATAAATACGAATGGAACTTGTAATCCTGTGTTGCAGACGTTTTTATAAGATTTTTACCATATAGAGCTATGCACAGATAGAAGTTACACTTCACACGTCAGTGAACACTCCGCTGTTCACTGACGTACCAAAGAGTAAAGTCTGCCAATAAAGATTAAAAAAGAATATAGAACTGATTTATATGGAAATTGTTGCAAAGATGTTATACAAATGTTATAATCATGCTATGATTTTGCTCTAAAAGTTTCGTTTATTTCCAGTAGAGCTGTGCATTTACAACGCAACTTCGTTGCTTTTACAGCTCGTATAGCACGACCTCATTTGCGAGGTCTGTGCAATCCGCATTGCTTGTGGAACAAGCTTTAGAGGCTATAACAAACCCGAATTTTAATTTATTGTGTTGCCAAAGATTAACTGAGGGTTTGTTGTTGATTGAAAGCCTGGGTGTATCATGAGTTTTGGAGACAATATAAAAAGTCTTAGGTAGGATTGTTTATTAAGTAAGGAAGATTTTGCAAAGAAATTACTTTTAATTATTATAAAATACAAGGTGCTATTTTTTGTAGAATAAATATAGAGAGGGCGAATATTGAATGGCAGTAAGAGCTGAAAAGATGGTTTCTGAGGAAAGAAATTATTCCGTAATAAATACAGAGCAGGCAAAAGAAATCGTATTGGTATATCTTAGTAGTAATTTGAAGAAACTAGATGAAATATCGTTTGGGCTTCCGGAAATATATGATAGATACAATATATGGAATGTTCCGGTGAAATATAGAACGGAAGTTATTGGTGAGATTGCGGTTAATGCATATAGCAGAGAGATTAATTATAAATTATCATCTGATATAAGCGTCTTGGATGGCAGGATAAACAAAATTGAAAATGGTAAAAATGTTGCAGTAAAAAAGTGCAGAAAGAAAAAGCAAGAGTATATTATTTCATCATTACGAAATATGCTAATAAAGGGGAGATCCGAACGTGTATTGAGAGAATTGCCTGAACAATCGATAGATATGATTTTTACGTCTCCACCATATTATAATGCGCGTAAGCAGTATTCAGAATATGATACATATGAGGATTATCTTGAATTAATCAGAAGTGTTGTACGAGAGGCTAGAAGAGTATTAATTGACGGCAAATTCTTTATCATTAACTCATCCCATGTATTAGTTCCGAGAGCAAGTAGAAGCGAATCTTCCTCTAGAATAGCCGTTCCTTTTGATATTCATCAAATTTTTATGGAGGAAGGGTTTGAATTTGTAGATGATATTATTTGGCAAAAACCTGAAGGTGCTGGTTGGGCAAGTGGAAGAGGGAGAAGATTTTCGGCTGACAGGAATCCGATGCAGTATAAAGCTGTTCCAGTTACAGAATATGTAATGGTTTATAGAAAGAAGCCAACTATTTTAATAGACCATTTTATAAGAAATCATCCTGAACCTAAAATTATTGAAGAATCAAAGATATCAGATGGTTATGAAAAAACAAATGTATGGTATATTTCTCCGGCAAGAGATAAGCGACATCCCGCAATATTTCCTATGGAGTTGGCAGAAAAAGTTATAAAGTATTATTCGTTTAAAAACGATGTCATATTAGATCCTTTTGGTGGGATAGGGACAACTGCGAAGGCTGCAATAGAGAACGGTAGGAGATTTGTATTGATAGAATGCTCCGACGAGTATATAGAAGAAGCAAAAAAGGATATTAATTCTATGAAAAGTTTCTTTTGGGATGG
>CADBMH010000238.1 GCA_902795705.1 uncultured Lachnospiraceae bacterium
GGTTTTAGATGTTGTTTTCACTGTGATTTTTGCAGCTTTTTTCTCCGCCTGCGGTGCTGCAGATGGTGCAACACTTGGTGCTACGGATGGTGCTGCACTCGGTTCTGCAGACGGTGCCGTACTTGGTTCTGCGGATGGTGCCGTGCTCGGCTCTGCGGATGGTGCTGTCTTTCCATTAGAAAGTGTAACTGTTTTTCCATCATCTGACCAGTGAGAAATCTGATAGGTTTTCCCCTCTGTATCTGAAATTTCAACAATCGTCTGATAAGAAGCGCGCTGATATCCATGCTTGATCGTCGCACGGGATACTGCATCAAAAGCACCTTTGTCAAGTTCATCATTACTGTCCTTTACATCAGATGCCGCATCTGAGCCCGAACCAGTCACGCCCTCGTTTGCCCAATATTCATTCCATGAAAGTGCTGCATACATATATTCATAATCATAAACCGGAATCGTTGCCGTAAGCTTTTGATATCCCTCCGCATAAAGTGTTACGGTATAGCTGCCCGGCTTTAATTTGCCATTTTCATAAAATGCATCATATCTATGTACCGTTGCAGCATTTTTCCCAACCGATGTTCCGCTGTTTAATGCAACCTGTACCTTATTATAATGCGGAGATGCAGTATTATCCGTATATTCTCCATAAAAATCAATCCACGGCACTGCCCCTACGGTCGTCGTCCCGTCTGAAACAGTTACTGCATACAATTTTTTCAAATACTCGCTCCATACATATCCGGAAACCGTATCATCCGGTACCACAACAAATTCGTCTGTTCCGTAACTGCTGCTGTCTGTCCACATGGTTTTTCCTGCATTTACCTTTACCTCTGCCGAACCTTCTGCTCCAATCTCACCAGTCAGATTCACACCCGGCAGATTTGATATTGTTTCGCTGCCGTCAGCCCCTGTAGTCGTTGTTTTTGCCACAATTTCCGGGAGATCCCCTGCATGACGGCTGGTAAAATTCGTTGCACTGGTTACAGCATCATAATACCCCTCGCCACTCTGCAAAGTATCCACACCCAACCCTTTATACAGGTTTTCCCATGTAGTCGTGTCTGCAGCCTTCGTTGATATCGGTGTCCCTGCAGATGAACCTGCCTTATTTTTTTCTAAAGTCAAGCAGCACTTTTTTGTTTACGCTTCCTATAGATGCTGTTAAACCGTACAGATTCTGTCTTTACCTGAAAAGTAAATAATATTGAGAAAATTCATCAAAGCAATCAATCATTTCACGATTTCATCTTCCTCCACAGCGGCAATAAAAACAAAACCGCCGCAGCAAACAAAGCTCCCTCCGCAACCGGAAAGGCAAACCAGATCATAAATTTCGCATTCGCAAAGGTCGTAAACCACCATGCCAACGGCAATACCACGACTAAAAGTCTTAAAAGGGAAACGACCAAAGAGCCGAGTCCGCTTTCCAATGCCTGAAAGACTCCCTAAAAGGCGATATTTCCTCCGGCAAGCAGAAATCCCGGCGAGATGATGCGTATCGCCCATACACACATCTTTGCCGTATCCTCTGTTAAATGAAAAAATCCGACAAATGGTTCTGCAAAATGGACAAAATGATGGGAACTTATCGCAAAGCCTTTGTCTTACAATGAACAAAAAGCTATTAACTATGAACTATGATTTTTTAGCTTCTACATTATCTTTCGTCCTTTTTGCTGCTGTCACATCTACATATGCTTCAGCCTCTGTATTTGCCTGTACTTCTACGGTATAATCCGAAGCCTCAGTCACTGATGTAACATTCTCACCAGCTAAGGTAAGTTGAACTGATGCAAGCGCATTTTCTGCAACTTCGATTGCTTCACCGATTACATCATCACCCTGCTTTACAACGATGTTATAGCTGCTGATGTAATCTGCATCTCCATCAGCTGGAGTAATTGCAATCGTCAGTTTTCCATTTGTCGAATCAATGGATGTATCACCAATCGTCAATGCTCCAAGCACCCTGTTTACTAATAGAGCCCTCTCGGAAACTCCAAAGCCTTGAAATTCCGAAAGATTCTCAATTCTTTTTTCACTCTTTTCCCCTTTTCACATCTCTTCTCCCGACAAGAAATAAAATATTAAATCATTCTGTTACTTTCCGAGACTACTCATTATCTGAGGGAGGGGACTGTTGCATCCGGATAAAGTGCCAGAAGAACATCATATAATTTGAACCTCTCATGTTCCGGCGCAAAAATCACCACCATATAATGTGCCGGATAAACCACCATCTAATTTGACGGACAACAAATGAGCCAGACATGACATGGAATACAGAAATGCTTGGCTTGTTCCGTGAAATGATCCATTACCGAAATGGAATTCCGGATGGCGAACAGCCAGATTCCGGAAGGGTAGCGGAACTGGAAAGGAGATATGACAAAATACCGGAACTGGCAGAAAAAGAATATGAGGACGATCCGCCAACGAAATATTACAGGGATGGTTATAACCTGTTTCTGCGGTTGAGGGAATACAAGGAAAGTGAGCTGCGTTTCCTTCATGATATGCGGGTACCGTCCAATAATTCAATCTGTGAAAGGCTGGCAAGAATTTATAAGAGAAAGCAGAAACAGGCATGGTGATCAGAAGTTATGAGCATTTAAAAGAACTCTGTCACGCTA
>CADBMH010000239.1 GCA_902795705.1 uncultured Lachnospiraceae bacterium
AGTTAGAATTTGAGTCAAAATTTCAAGAGGAGCATCCGGGGAAGGTTTTGGGAGTCGATATTATATTTTCAGAACTCTCGGAGGAGCATCAGACCATGTGGGAGGCGTGGAATACGGGAAGGAGACCGGATGGCTATGACACTTATGACAATGAATTCGGAAAGACTTATGCGTATTATGCACCATTTACCTTTAATGGGAATAAAATGGGAGTGATCGGTGCGGAAGTGACGATCGCTTCGGTCAACAAGGTGATTTTAAACAATACGCTCCGGCTGATGGCAGGAAGCGGAGTTATCATGATTCTGTGTGTGGTTTTCCTGCTGTGGATTTTAAATAAGCGATATATTTCTAAAATCGGTTCTCTGGAATCCAGTGTCAGAAAATATGCGATTGATAAAAATGCAATGATCGTAGGGGATATTGAAAAGGAAATCGCAGGAAAGGATGAGATTTCGTCCTTGTCAAAGCAGGTCGTAGAGATGATCTTAGAGTTAGTAAAAGACGGAAGCGTTCTGGATGTCTTTAAGCGGGCTGATAAGGCAATGTATGCGAGAAAGCGCGCGATGAAGGCAGCAAGGCGTTCTTAGTATAGCAAGGCAGCAGTTTTATGCTTTATGATTTAAGGTTTGGGGTGTGAAGAAGGGAAAACCAGTAATTTTAAGATTGAATGGAGATGAAAAATTATGAGAGTGAAATTGGAAAATGGTCAGATTACGGCAGAGATTGATACGCATGGTGCAGAGTTGAAAAGTGTGCAGAAGGACGACAGGGAATATATGTGGCATGGAGCACCGGAATATTGGAACAGGACTTCGCCTGTGCTGTTTCCGTTTGTCGGGGCGGTAAGCGGAGCTGTCTATCGTTTCAAGGGAAAAGAGTATCCGATGTCACAGCATGGATTTGCGAGGGATATGGAGTTTGAGGTTGTAGAAACAAAGGTGGACGCAGCTTCTTTTCGCCTGGTTTCGACCGAGGAGACCAGAGAAAAATATCCATTTGATTTTTCGCTAACGATTTCTTACCGGTTAGAGGGAGATTCTCTTTTTGTTTCATGGAATGTGATCAATACGGGAGAGGAGAAAATGTATTTTTCCATCGGTGCGCATCCTGCGTTCCTGTGCAAATTGGACGCGAAGGATACGATCGCGGGAAATTATCTGAACTTCAATGCGGCAGGAGAACTGACAGCTACGGATTTTGCAGATGGACTTGTCCGAAAAACGACACATACTGTTCCTCTCGATGAAGCCGGGTGCTTTCCGCTTGATGAGCACACCTTTGACAATGGTGTCCTGATCTTCGAGAACAGACAGGCAAGTCAGGTCTCTATTCTGGACAGCGCGAGAAGACCATATGTAACCGTGAAGTTCGACACACCTCTTTTCGGAGTATGGGCGCCGGAGAAGAAAAATGCCCCGTTCCTCTGTATCGAGCCGTGGTACGGCAGGGCAGACGCGTATGACTTTACCGGAGACCTTTCTGAACGGGAATACGGACAGGAGCTGGAAGTAGGCGGTGTGTTTGCGGGAAGCTATGAGGTGGTGTTCGGGTAGGGGAAATCTTCTTCTAGTACATCTTTTTTGGTTTTGAGCAAATTCCGCAAGCTTTTTTGGAAATGACAGACTTTTATCCGCTTCTGTCTTTTCCAAAAGGCGAATATGAATGGTAGGATGAATATTTAATTGTTTTCTCAAATCTATAAGCCGACGAAAGTAGAATGTTTCTGTGTTTTCACCTTCGCAGATAAAATAATATTTCCTGAATGGTTCTATTTGTTCTGTATGATCTGAAGAACGGTGATTCCAGTTTGTATAGATGTGAGCAGGCATTTCTATTCCTCCTTTCGAAAGGAAAAATGGCTAAAAACAGGAATGGCACCATATCGTCCCTCAAGATATGCTTTCCCAAGTTTTTTGTCATATCTTTCTTTAAATTGGTCAAGAGAAAATATTTTGGTTGCGTTTTCGGCATTTCGTTCTACAAACCAAATTTCATCGCGCCTGAAAAGATTCTGATTCATTATTGAGTTCTCATGCGTTGTAAATATTAGCTGCATCCTGTTATCATTATGAACATCCATGAACATTTCCAAGAAATGTTCTGTCAACTTCGGATGCAGACTTCTTTCAAGTTCGTCTACAATAAAAGTGGTGTCGGGTCGCTCTGTTAAAAGCATATCAATCAAATCAAACAATCTTTTTGTTCCATCAGATTCCTCGGAAAAACTGAAGTCAAAAAAAGATTTTCCATGTTTCAAAACCAGTGTTGTAATTTCCGGCTCCAGGTTTTCTTTGATTCGAATATTAAAAAAGCCGTCAGCAATTTTCCAGGTCATTTGAATTGTCGGAAGATTTGTCATTTGCATTTGTTGTTTTAGTTGCAAAAAAATACCGGAGAGAACTTCAGCGGGAACCATTTTTCCCATTTCATCAATGGTAATTATTCTTGTACTTATTTCACTGATTCCGGTATCAAAGGTGCGAATCAGATTACTTATATTTTCTAAGGATTCGTCACTATAATAAGCGTCTGTGTTCAGAAGTCCGGTATTCGGATTAAGAACGATAATATTGTTTATAATCCCATTGAACACTTTTTGAAAAAAATAAGTTTAGAATCTTTTTCATATTTTTTTCCTCGATTCATTTCCGTAAGAAAAAGCTGGGCATCATGACCGGCAAAGTCTTCAGAGTAAACAGAAAATCTGGCTTTTTCAGAATCCGATGGATTTACGTGGTCATTTAGAACAGGGGCTTCATTTTCTTTTCGCAAAAACAAATTATGTGCACTTCCGTCCTGAAGAAGTTCATAAAGCCATTCTTCTGTAATTTTTCTCTGGCTTAATATTGCTGAAAAACCATAGGCATAAAATTTGTTTTCAATTGGAGATTTTTTCGTGGAATAGAAGAATTTTTTGCATATATTTTCTTATAATTTTATGGTATAGTATTTTATAAGTAAATTTATCACATCTGATATGAGATAGAAAATATATGGTACGGAGACAAGAATATGAACAATATTACTGATATTAAACAGGGATTGGAAACAGCATATATTGATTATGGAGTGAATTCAAATCTGGCTTTTCGACCAAGGTTTGTTTCGAATAATTGCAGAAAAGGAACAAAGGTTTTAACGGAATTGGAGAACGAACTGTCTGGTTGTGATGAGTTTGCAATGTCGGTTGCTTTTATTACAAGGGGAGGAATAACACCTCTTTTGCAGGTGCTTCATGAATTAGAGAAAAAAGGAATAAAAGGGCGAATTCTTACTACGGATTATGAGAGTTTTTCAGATCCGTATATTCTTGATATTCTTTCCGGATTATCAAACCTTGAAGTCAGGATGTATATCGTAAAAAATAATGGAATGAAGGAAGCGGCATCAGAATATGTGCAAAGCAGTGATGATGGATTTCATACGAAAGGTTATATTTTTCGGAAAGAGGAATCCTATCGCATTTTAATTGGGAGCTCTAATCTGACAGGGAAAGCACTTACGGTAAATGCTGAGTGGAATACCAAAATAATTTCTATGAATCAGGGAGAGGTTGCTAAGGATATTGTAGAGGAATTCGAACAGTTATGGAATAGTACGCAGACATATTTGTATGATGAGATTTCCGAGGAATATCGAAAAAGGTATCAGAATCAAAAGGAAATTCGTAAGCAGACGAGAGAAATTATAAAAAGACAGAAAGAGATCGCAGCGTCTGACGAAGTGGTTAATCTGGAGGCATTTAAACTTCAACCCAATTCCATGCAGGTGGAGTTTATCCATAATCTGAAGGAATTGATAGAAGGTGGAGCAGAGCGGGCACTTCTTCTTTCGAGTACCGGAACGGGAAAAACCTATGCGTCAGCTTTTGCTCTGCGTGAATTGCTGCTTGGTAACGGGGAAGAACGGACGATTGATTTTTCTGGAAAAGCATTATTTTTAGTTCATCGTGAACAGATTGCAAGACAGGCATTAGAAAGCTATAAAAGGGTGTTTGGACGGACGAAAACTTTAGGGCTTTTGTCCGGTAATATGTCAAACGCGAAGAAAGCGGAATCTATGAAAGCAGATATTATTTTTGCAACGATTCAGACGATGTCAAAACCGGAATATTATAAACAATTTCAAAAAGAAGATTTTTGCATCATTGTTCTTGATGAGGCACACCATACGGGCAGTGACAGTTATAAACGCATTATGGAATATTTCCGGCCCGGGTTTTGGCTTGGAATGACCGCAAGTCCGGATCGTATGGATGGATTTGATATTTATGAGCTTTTTGATCACAATATTGCATGTGAGATTCGTCTGCAGCAGGCTCTTGAAAATGATTTATTGTGTCCGTTTCATTACTTTGGAATTACAGATCTTGAAATTAACGGTCATGTGATAGATGATGATGAAGTTAAAAATTTACGAAATTTTAATTATCTGGTCTGTGATGAGCGCGTAGAATATATTATCAAACAGGCTAATTATTATGGATATAGCGGGAATCGGGTGAAAGGACTTATTTTCGTGAGTCGTAAGGAGGAGGCAAGAGAGCTTTCAGGGAAGTTTAATGCGCGTGGTTTTAAAACAGAGGTTCTTACAGGAGAGGATTCACCGGAACGCCGTGAAGAATGTATTGAAAGATTGTGTGCGGAGATTGAGGATGAGGGGACTTTATATTTAGACTATATTTTTTCGGTAGATATTTTTAATGAGGGTGTGGATATTCCTGAAGTTAATCAGGTTATTATGCTGCGTCCTACAGAGTCTCCGATTGTTTTTATACAGCAATTAGGACGAGGGCTTAGAAAATTTGAGGAAAAGGAATATGTTGTAATTTTGGATTTTATCGGTAATTACAAAAATAATTTCATGATTCCGATTGCGTTGTCCGGAGACAGAACCTACAATAAGGATACGATTCGGAAATATGTGCGGGAAGGCTCTAGAGTAATCCCCGGTTGTTCTACAGTTCATTTTGATGAAATTTCAAAAAAGCGGATTTTTGAATCGATTGATCAGTCCAAAACAACAAAGAAAATGTTGGCTGAAAAGTATCAGATTTTAAAGAACCGATTGGGGAGAATTCCGACTATTCTTGAATTTTATGATTATGGTGAGATTGACCCAATGATATTAATAGAATACAGCAAGGAATCCTATCATAAATTTTTGCAGATGGTGGATAAGGAGTATGCTGTTAAATTTACAAAAAGACAGGAAGACATGCTTTCGTTTGTATCACAGATTTTAGCAAATGGAAAGCGCCCGCATGAGTTAGTGATTTTAAGATTATTAGTGGAGGCATCTGAACATGGCATAGAAATGAAGAGGATTAAAGAGGAAATAGAAAGAGAGGGGATTGTTTTTAAAGAAGAGGACTATGTTTCCGCAATTCATGTACTGGACAACCGGTGGATTAACTCTCCGGCGGATAAAAAGAAGTATTCTGAGCTTGTGTGGTTTGATAAAGGAGATGAAGAAAAAGATATCTTAATTCGGACAAAGTCTTATGCCGAGCTTCTGCAAAATCATGAATTTAAGATGCAGCTATTAGATACAATAAGCTATGGTCTTCGAAGATTTGAAGATATGTATAAAGATTGTGATGAAGATAGTCTTGTACTCTATCAGAAATATTCCCGTAAGGATGTTTGTCGGCTTTTGAACTGGGAAAAGGATGATAGCTCGACTATGTACGGGTATCGATATAAATATGGCACATGTCCTATATTTGTTACATATAAGAAGCAAGATGACATTTCCAGTTCTACAAAATATGAGGATCAGTTCATCAATGAGCAGGTATTCAGTTGGATGACAAGAAGCAGGGTTAGTATGGACAGTACGGAGACGCAGCAGATTATTCATGCGAGAGAGAACGGTGAGAAGCTTTTTCTTTTTGTTAAAAAAAGTGATGGAGAAGGTGCGGATTTTTATTATATGGGAAGATGTGAACCGGTTTCGTGGAATCAGACAACGATTCTTGATGATAATGGGAAAGAGCTTCCGATCATGAATTTCCGTTTGAGGCTGGAGCATAGTGTTCGTGCGGATTTGTATGAATACCTGACGAGTTAAAACGGTTGAAAATACACCCGGATATGGAGGCAGAAATGGAAGAAAAGAAAATAGTAAATGTTGTTGCGGCTGTGATTTGTGATACTCTGGAAACTCCGAAAAGGATTTTTGCGACACAAAGAGGGTATGGTGAGTTTAAAGGAGGATGGGAATTCCCCGGCGGGAAGGTTGAAGCAGGGGAAACACCGGAGCAAGCACTGGTGCGGGAAATCAGGGAGGAGCTTGAGGCAGAGATTATTGTGGGACGACAGATTGATACGATTGAGTATGATTATCCGGACTTTCATTTGTCAATGAAGTGTTTCCTTTGTGAAATGGCAGAAGAGGATTTTGTTTTGAAGGAACATGAAGCGGCGAGATGGCTGACGAAGGAGAGATTATATTCTGTGGACTGGCTTCCGGCGGATATTACATTGATTGAAAAGCTGGCGGGTGAGGTGCTGGAGTAAGTGATAGGGGAAGCCTATGAAACAGTAAATTCACTTTATAAGAAAGAAAACTTTTCATTGTAAAAGTTCTCTGGAGCGCGTATAATACAGAAAAAAGAAGAGGAGGTACATTATGTTCAAACAATACGAATTACCTTATGCAGCCGATGCATTGGAGCCGGTGATCGACAAGCTTACGGTGGAGACGCATCATGGAAAGCATCATGCGACCTATACGGCGAATTTTAATAAGGCAGTGGAGGATGCAGGACTTACGGACAAGTCTGTGGAAGAGATTTTGGCAAATCTGGATTCTGTTGCTGACGAGGCGCTTCGCACGGCTCTCAGGAATAATGGCGGCGGTTATTATAATCATAACCTGTATTTTAAGACAATCAGCCCGGACGGCGGCGGAGAGCCGGAAGGGATACTGGCAGAAAAGATAAAAGAAGCTTTTGGAAGCTTTGAAGAGTTTAAGAAACAGATCAGTGCACTGGCAGCGGGACAGTTTGGCTCCGGTTGGGCGTGGCTATCCGCAGATAAGGAAGGAAAGCTGTATCTTTCGAAAAGCGCCAATCAGGATAATCCGATCAGCTTAGGGACAAGTCAGACACCGATCATGTGCATTGATGTCTGGGAGCATGCTTATTATTTGAAATATAAGAATCTGCGTCCGGATTATATTGCAGCTTTATTTGATGTCATTGACTGGAAGGCAGTAACAGAATTGTACGAAAACAGATGATGTTTATCGGGCGTTGTTCCTGATAAGAAAAGGTTCTTTCTGTATTGCAGGGGAGATTCCCATGCAAAAAGAAAGAACCTTTTTGATTTTACAATATCATTTCCATACCGTATTTTTGAATGCTTAATCCCTGTGCTTCATAAAAAAGCTTTGCATCCGGGTTTTTCTCCCAGACATTCAGGGTGATATTATAGCAGCCGGATTCTTTCGCGAATGCCGTGATATATTGATATAATTCCTGTCCGACATGCTGTCCGCGGCAGTTTTCGTCTACGCAGATATCATCAATGTACAGAGTAGTGATGTCCGGGAAGTTTGGTTCCTTATCATGTGACTGAAAGACACAGAACCCATATCCCAAAATCCGGTCAGAGTCATCGACGGCGACAAAGATCGGCGTGCTGTCAGAGGTGATGATATTTTCTAAGTCTTCCTTTGTATATTTTGTTTTATCCTTCAGAAAAAGATCCGGCCTGCCTTCACTGTGGACATTATTGACCTGTACCAGTAATTCTAAAATGCGGCCGGAATCTGTTGTAACAGCTCTTCTGATTTTCATATAATAGGTTCCTTTCTTTATTAGTATACTATGAACTGTTCTTTAAAATAAAAGCGAATCGACAATTATGTCCATTCGCTTTCTATACAATTTTGTATTATCTGCTATGTAATATTAATTTTCCTCAGCAGTCTCCTCTACATCGATCAAGCTTGCACAAAAAGCGCATTTTTTTGCCTTGATTGGAATTTCTGATAAGCAGTACGGACAAATCTTGGTAGTCGGAGCAGGTGCTTCTTCGTTTTTCTTCTTTCCGAGACTGGTTAATGTATTTACTGCTTTGACCATCAGAAAAATAGCAAATGCCATAATGATGAAATTGATGATCGCGGAAATAAAATGTCCGTAATTGATTGCCTGACCGGCGATCAGTGGGATGGTTCCGTGGAACTCCGCACCGCCGATGCAGCCGATGATCGGGTTGATGAAGTCATTGGTAAAAGCGGTGATGATGTCACCGAAGGCAGCACCGATAATTACACCGACTGCCATGTCCATTACATTTCCTTTCAGTGCAAATTCTTTAAATTCTGAAAAAAATTTTGATAAAAAGCTTTTCATAAGTACCTCCTTGGTAATATTTGTATTTTAGTGCTTGTGCATTTTGATTTTTACAATACATTTTGATATTTTGTATTAGATATGCCGGTTTTTAAAGTTAATTTTGTGGTCACTTTGGGGCATTTTTCATCAGCAGCTTCAGATATAGCGGCTGAACGATTGCAATAACAATGTAACCAACTACTAAACATACAATCAGGGAAAGCGGGAGCGCCTGTCCGATTGTAGGGACTGCATCCGGTGGTGCATCCTTTGGCATATGCTTTGCAGCATTTCCCACCATCACAACAACCATGATGATCGTAATGATTGGTGTATAGATCAGATCGGAAATCAGTGCACCGAGGAGATTTCCCTTCATGGATTCCGGTTCCAATCCTGCTTTTCTGCATGCACCATTTGTTACCCTTGGAATCGGAATGACAAATCCGATGATCAGAGAAATCACCAGAGAAATGGCAAAAGAGATCAACCATGAGAGTACGGTAAAGTGACCGCCCAGCAAGGTACCGACAAGGGAAAGAACAAAGCTCATGGTAATTCCCATTAAAAATGTCATTTTTAATCCGATCTTTTTCATTTGTTTCATCATTTCTGCCTGCATGGCATTGTTTTTCTGTTCTTCCTGCATGAATTCACCTGCTTTCTTATAGCTATATTTTTTCAGAGACATGAGAAGCTTCCACAAAATAAATCCTATATTCTTTTTGCAGAGCATCTTAAGGCATGTCAATGCAATGCCTCATACGGCAAAATTATATCAAAATTTACATTTTCTGTCTACTATTTTCCTGTTTTTACACATAACTGAAATTACGGGAATGTAGTTTGGCAAGCCGCGAATCTTGTCCGGGGAAGAAAGGAACCAGAAAAGGAAGGAGACAGAACCATTGTGAAGAATGGAAAATCGTGGTATAATATCCGCAAAACCAGTGCAGTACTTAGTGATAAGGAAGCATTGTACCAAAATGAACCGGGAGGAGCAAAGTAAAATGAGTGACTTAAAATTTAATACAAGATGTATTCAGAGCGGTTATGCTCCGGGGAATGGCGAGCCGAGACAGATTCCGATTATTCAGTCCACGACTTTCAAGTATGATACGAGTGAGGATATGGGAAAGCTGTTTGATCTCGAGGAAAGCGGGTATTTTTATTCCAGGCTGCAGAATCCGACCTGCGATATGGTTGCAGCGAAAATAGCAGATCTGGAGGGCGGCAGTGCTGCGATGCTCACATCATCCGGACAGGCGGCGAATTTTTTTGCGCTGTTTAATATTTGCGAATGCGGCAGCCATATTGTGGCGTCCTCTTCCATATATGGAGGAACTTTTAATCTGATTTCTGTCACAATGGCAAAAATGGGAATTGAAGTGACCTTTGTGGCACCGGACTGCAGTGAAGAGGAGCTTGAAAATGCGTTTCAGGAGAATACAAGAGCTGTCTTCGGGGAGACGATTGCAAATCCTGCACTAACGGTGTTAGATATTGAGAAATTCGCAAAAGCAGCACATAGTCATGGAGTGCCGCTTATTGTAGATAATACATTTCCGACTCCGGTGAACTGCCGTCCAATCGAGTGGGGTGCGGATATTGTTACACATTCCACAACAAAATATATGGATGGACACGGTTCCTGTGTCGGCGGTGCGATCGTGGATGCAGGAAGGTTTGACTGGATGGCACATAAGGAAATGTTTCCGGGACTGACAACACCGGATGAATCTTATCATGGAATCGTTTATGCGGAAAAATTCGGAAAAGAGGGTGCTTTTATCACGAAAGCTACTTCCCAGCTGATGCGTGATTTTGGGTGCGTACAGTCTCCGCAGAGCGCATTTATCCTGAATTTGGGACTTGAATCCCTGCATGTCAGGATGCCGCGTCATGTGGAAAACGGACAGGCGGTTGCTGAGTTTTTGGAGAAGCAGGACAGGGTTTTATCTGTGAATTATCCGGGGTTAAAAAGCAATCCGTATTATCAGACAGCACAGAAATATCTGGGCAATGGAGGCTGTGGAGTGGTTTCCTTTGAATTAAAGGGCGGCAGGGCTGCGGCTGAAAAATTCATGAAGGAATTAAAGGTAGCGGCGATTGAAACACATGTCGCAGATGCGAGAACCTGCTGCTTGAATCCGGCGACCTCTACGCACAGGCAGATGACAGAGGAACAGCTTAAGGCGGCGGGAGTGCCGGCGGGACTGATCCGGATTTCCTGCGGCCTTGAGGATAAGGAGGATCTGATCGCAGATCTTACTCAGGCACTTTCCGTATTGGATTAGAATCAAAAAGTAAAGGGAAGAATATATAAGCAGTGTGGAAGCTATTGAAAAAATCAGATTGGTATAACAGAAATTTAGCATAAAAAGAATTGCTTTTTTGTAATACTGGCATAGAAAGCAGAGGTAAAAAATGAGCGAAGAAAGTTGTAATCATAATTGTGAAGGCTGTTCTGTGGATTGTGAAAGCAGAACGGCGGAAAGTTTATTGGAAAAACCGCATAAGGACAGTACGATCCGCAAAGTAATCGGCGTATTGAGCGGAAAAGGTGGTGTCGGCAAGTCTATGGTGTCTTCCATGCTTGCTGCAAATTTTCAGAAAAAGGGATACCATACGGCGGTACTGGATGCAGATGTGACCGGTCCGTCTATTCCGAAGGTATTCGGGATAAAAGAAAAGGCAATGGGAAATGAAAACGGGATTTTTCCGGTGAATACAAAAACCGGGATTCAAACCATGTCGATCAATTATCTTTTGGAAAATGAAACAGATCCGGTCATCTGGAGAGGACCGGTGATCGCCGGAACCGTCAAGCAGTTTTGGCAGGATGTGATCTGGAAGGATGTGGATTATATGTTTGTAGATATGCCGCCGGGGACAGGAGATGTTCCCTTGACGGTATTTCAGAGTATCCCGGTTGATGGGATTGTCGTTGTCACATCACCGCAGGAGTTAGTCTCCATGATTGTAGCAAAGGCAGTCAAAATGGCTCAGATGATGAATATTCCGATTTTGGGACTGATCGAGAATATGAGTTATGTGGAATGTCCGAATTGCAGTGAGCATATTGAAATCTTCGGAAAAAGTCATATTGAGGAGGTTGCGAAGGAGTATGATCTTTCTGTACTGGCAAAGGTGCCTATGACACCTGCAATCGCTGCAGCAAGTGACGCCGGGGATATCGAGGGCTTAGAGGGCGGCTGGCTTGATTTTGCGGTTGCAGAAATAGAAAAGGCGATGAAATAAGGGGAGTTTCTAAGAATAATAGGGAGGTTGCTGCATGGTTACTAAGGGGAGAAAAAGGAGTCAGAAGCATGACAGGCATAGTTGGTTTTATCAGATGATAAAATGCGGACAAATAATCTTAGGGTTATTTTTGGGTGTTTTTTTGTCAGCATCTGTTCCTGCACAGGCAGAGAAAGAGAATGCTTCTGTGGATCCGTCCGGAGTTGGAGCCTCCTACTCTGCCGTGCTGTATGACAGCTCTACCGGCCTTCCTACCTCAGAAGCCAATACAGTGCTACAGACTGCGGATGGATTTATCTGGATCGGAAGCTATAGCGGACTGATCCGCTATGACGGAAATTCCTTTTATCGCTATGATTCAACGGAAGGGATTTCGAATGTGATCAGTCTGTATGAGGATTCGAAAAGTAGACTTTGGATTGGTACGAATGATAATGGGGTTGCAAAATATGAAGATGGAATATTTACATTTTACGGAAAGGTGGAGGGATTAAAATCCTCTTCCATCCGTTCTATTGTGGAGGATGAGGATGGGAATATCCTGATTGCCACAACGCTTGGGATTGCATATATTGACAAAAATCAAGAGCTCCATGTACTGGATGAACCGCAGTTGGATGGAGAGTATGTATGTGAACTGCATCGCGGCAGCGACGGCATCGTCTATGGTGAGACGATCGGCGGAGCATTTTTTACGTTAAAAAAGAAACGGGTGACTTCCTTTTTTAATGGTCCGGCACTGGGCTTTGGCAGTGTCAACTGCATCTATCCGGACATGGAGCATCCGGGATATGTTTACCTTGGTACGGAGCAGTCGGAGATTATTTATGTGGATATGAATTCTACAATGCAAAAATACGATGTATATCATGTATCTCCACTTATGAATATCAATGCAATTAATGTGATTAACGGCATAGTCTGGCTCTGTTCAGATAATGGAATCGGTTTCATACGGGAGGAATTTTCTGAGGATACGGATGGAGGTTATCACCTGACCTTTGGAAATGAATATACAGAATTAAAGAATATCCCGATGAATAATTCGGTAGATGGAGTGCTTGGTGATTATGAGGGGAATCTATGGTTTGTTTCTTCCAGACAGGGTGTGATGAAGATCGCTCCGAGCCAGTTTACGAATCTTAGTCTGGCGGCGGGCTTAGAAAATATGGTTGTCAATACAACCTGCCTGTGCGACGGAAAGCTTTACGCAGGGACGGATACCGGATTGGTAGTTTTAGATGAAGATCATAAACCGGTGAAGACACCGCTTACAAAGCTTCTGAAGGGCAGCCGTATCCGCTGCATCAAGAGGGATCTAAGGGGAAATTTATGGTTTTGTACCTATAGTGAGTTTGGACTTCTCTGCTATCACAAGGATGGTACATATGAGGTTTTTAATGAAAAAAACGGACTTGCATCAAATCGTGTCCGGACAGTTCTGGAGCTTTCCGACGGAAGGATGCTCGTTTCCTGCAGCGGTGGTGTTTATATCATTGAAGGTGGCAAGATTACGGAGCATTATGGCACGGAAAGTGGTCTTAGCAATACCGAGATTCTCTGCATGGTTGAAGGAGCAGACGGGGTATTGTATCTGGGAAGTGACGGGGATGGTCTGTATCGTATTGACGGAAAAAATGTAGTTCGGTACGGGTTGGATGATAACCTGTCTTCCGAGGTTATACTGCGGATTAAAAAGGATGCGAAAAGAAAGATTTTCTGGATTATTACAAGTAATTCGATTGCCTATATGAAGGATGAAAAGATTACTACTGTTACAAATTTTCCTTACTCTAATAATTTTGATGTGTTTTTTGATACCAGTGACAGAGCATGGGTATTGAGCAGTAATGGAATCTATATCGTTTCGATAGAAACGCTGCTGTCGAATCCGAAAAAGCCGGAATATATTTTCTATGATACAAAATGCGGGCTTCCCTGCGTTGCTACGGCAAACTCCCGCAGTGCGAAGGCTCCGGACGGAACCTTGTATATTGCGGGGACAACAGGGATCAGTTCGATCAATATTGATAAAGCAGATGATGTAAAAACAGAAAGCATAAAGTTAGCAGTACCTTTTGTAGAGATTGATGGAAAAATGACGGTTGTTAAGCCGGGAAAGACGCTCTATCTTCCTTCCGGCTGTAAGCGCCTGGTTATTTATGATTATGCCCTGACATATTCTTTGAAAAATCCGAAGGTGCGTTATTCCTTTGAAGGTTTTGAAGATAAGGCGATTACGATTTCCAAGCAGGATATGGAGCCGGTGACTTATACGAACCTGTCAGGCGGAAGGTACCGATTTCTCTTATCTGTGGTGGATACACTGAGCGGGAAAGTATCGGATACATTGGCAGTTGAAATTGTGAAGAAAAAGGCATTATATGAATATATCTGGTTTTGGGTTATCGTGGTGCTGGCATTTTTAGGCATTACGATGCTTATCGTAATCATTTATTTTCGGAGAAAGACGGCTGCACTTCTTCGCGAACAGGAGGAGAAGCAGGTCTATATCGATCAGATCAGTCATGCGTTTGCGAAATGCATCGACTTAAAGGATACCTACACAAGGGGACATTCATTCCGTGTTGCAACCTTTTCCAGGCTGTTAGCGGAAAAAATGGGTTATACGGAATCGGAGGTACATGATGTTTATAATATTGCATTGCTGCATGATATCGGTAAGATCAGTATTCCGGATGAGATTTTAGGAAAGCCGGGAAAGCCGACAGATGAGGAATATGAAATCTTAAAGCAGCATGCGAAAAAGGGGTATGAAATCCTGAAGGATATCAGTATTGCGCCAAATCTTGCAATCGGTGCCGGGTTTCATCACGAAAGATTGGACGGGAAGGGCTATCCGAATGGTGTTACGGAACAGGACATTCCGATCGTGGCACAGATTATTGCGGTAGCGGATACCTTTGATGCGATGTATTCGACAAGGCCATACAGGAAGCAGCTTCCGTTGGATGTCGTAATCGAGGAGCTGAAGCGGGTTTCCGGAACACAGTTAAATGCAGAGATTGTCACCTATCTCTCTGAGTTAGTGGAGGAGGGGAAAATCGGCAATAAGGAGGAGCTGCACCATAAGAGCGCAGCGACAGAGTAGGAGGAATTTCTGTTTCCGCATCTTTTCTTTTTAAGAAATTTCTGTTATGATATAGCTTATACTTATTAACGATTAGATTTGTCGTTCTTTGTAAAACAGCACCTTCCTGCATGTGTTGTTTTGCACAAAGAACCGGCAAATGTTATCGTTAATCAGTATTGCGCTCCTTTCGGCTGAAAAAAAACAGAGGAAAGAGGATATAATTATGATGTACACCTTTGATAGCAGAGTTAGATATAGTGAGGTAGATGAACAGGGTGATATAACGGTCTGTTCTATCATTGACTATATGCAGGATTGTACAAATTTTCAGACGGAGGATCTGGGGATTGGTGTAGTCTGGCATAAAGAGCATGCATTGATGTGGGTGCTTACATTCTGGCAGATCCTTTTCAAGCGTTATCCGAAGATGGGAGAGCGGATTTCTGTAGGCACGCAGGCGTATGGATTTGAAAAAATGTTTGGTTATCGTAATTTTCTGATCACGGACGAAAGAGAGGAAACGGTGGCGATTGCAAATTCCAATTGGGTGCTTATGGATTTAAAGAAAAACAGACCAAGGATTGTGACTCCGGATATCGCTGATATATATGGAAAAGCCGAACCGCTTCCTATGGAATATGCGGAGCGGAAGATCCGGTTGCCGGAGGGTGGAGAGAAAAAAGAGACTTTGGTAGTCAGGGATTATCATTTGGATATGAATCATCATGTGAATAATCGTGGTTATGTACAGATGGCCATGGAGTTTATTCCGGGAAATATTTTGATTAAGGAGCTTCGTGTTGAGTATAAAAAGCAGGCAGTGCTTGGAGATGAGATGTGGCCTGTTGTTTTTCGGGCTGAGAAAAATGAGATCATTGTTTCGCTGGAGAATGCGGAAGGAAAACCCTATGCAATTGTGCAATTCTTTATATAATGAGGTATAGAAATGGGAACGGAAAAGAAAGTGGTGACCGGCAGACCGGTTGGGAAAAGAGAAGAAAAAAAGATCATGGCAAGAATGGGTAAAACAGAACGGACGCCCAGACAGAGGCAGGAGGGAGTCAGACTGGTCTGTGCTGTTCTTATGGCAGCCTGTGTATTGTTTACAATGGGCTGGGGGATTTGTCAAATGGTAAAAAATATTAATACCGCCGGTCGGTTTTCGTATGTTAATTTAAACAATCCGGAAAATGAGGTTGTAGTAAATAATTCTGAAAATGCAGGGAAAAAGATTGATACGGAAAAGCTGGCACAGAAGGTGTTAGACCGGGTTTCATTTGATGTGGAGTTAGAAAAGTTAGAGGATTCGGTAGCGGAGGCAATGATCACGGTAGCAGAAGGAACCAGCCTTCAGGTGTACATGGGAAATGGGACGCATGCGGACGAGCTTGTGATCATGACTGCCATGAGCGAAGAGGATGCCAAAGTGAATCAAACAAATGCAGAAGCACATTTGGCAGAGATGAGAAAGCAATTTGCGGAATATCTTCCGGAGGAAGTAAAAAAATTAGATCAGGCAGTACAGATACGAACGGGCTCTTATGTGATCGTGTGCGTAACCGCAGATGCAGATACGGCGAAAAAGACGATTGATGCATTTTTAAAGCAATAGTTTTGAGGATATTTGGGAGGAACAGATGAGTCGAAAAAAAATATATCTTTGCATTGGAATTTTTCTGCTTGCAGCAGCGGCCGGAATTGCATTTTACCGGATTTATATAAAGGATGAGGCCGGACATGTGGGAGATGAAATCGTCTATTTCGGAAATTCTTCCGGGGAAACGGATACGGATTTTGTAAGGGCAGAGGAACAAACGCCTGCAGCCGAAAGTGCTTCACCGTCCATGACTGCGGGGGCTGCGGATTCACCGACACCGGCAGTATCACCCACAGCATCGCCTGCAGAGGAGGAAAAGGAAGCATATCCTAAGATCACATCGAATGGAAAGCTGAAGCAGTATCCTTCCACGGGAACGGCTGTGATTGATGGTGCCGGATTTGAAATCTATAATTATGTGGAGCAGCATGCGAGCCGCTATACAAAGGTAATCAATAAGTTTACAAAAAAATTAGATGCGGCTGTCAGTGTATATGACATGGTGATTCCGACCAGTGTGGATATTACCTTTCCGGACAATAAGAGAAAAAAGCTTTCGAGCACCCCACAGGAGGATGCTTTGAAAAAGATAGAAAAAAAATTGTCCGGCAGGGAAAAATTTATACCACTTTATGATACGATGATGAGGCATCGAAATGAATATATTTATTTTCGAACGGATCACCATTGGACACAGTTAGGTGCTTACTATGCGTATTCGGCATTTTGCGGGGAAAAGGGAATCGTTCCGAATCCATTGTCCTCCTATACGAAAAAAATATCCAAGGGCTTTATGGGCAGCTTTTATGTTGATGCTTTTAAGGACAAAACTTTAAAAAAAGATGATGTAGAAATGTATCATCCTTTGGGAAAAAATATAAAAATGCAGTACCGGAATACAGGGAAAAAGCTATCGGAAGGTGCAGTGATTTCTGATCCGACGAACTATGGACTGAGTGGTAAATATCTGGCGTTTATCGGAGGAGATAATGCATATACATTGATCACAAATAAGGACAAGCATGACGGAAGCAGATGCATTGTTGTAAAGGAGTCCTTTGGTAATGCTTTTGTACCGTTTTTAGCGGATCATTATGAAAAGGTCTATGTGATCGATTATCGCTACTGGGATGGGAAGTTAGTGGATTTCGTCAGGAAAACAAGGGCAAAAGAAGTCCTTTTAGTGAACAATATTTCAATGACCAGAAATGCATATCTGATCGGAATGTTATCAAAGATATTATAAAAGTACAAAGCATGGAATGGTATTCAGGGAGTATAAAATGGTTTTTAGCAGTTTGGTTTTTTTGTGTGCGTTTTTTCCTGTAGTTGTAGGAATTTATGCGATCTGTCCCCTAAAATATAAAAATTTTTGGTTGATGCTTTCGAGCTTTTTCTTCTATGCATGGGGAGAGCCGGTTTATGTTTTTATCATGATTTTTTCAACGGTGTTTGACTACATCAATGGCAGATTGCTGGAATATTTTGACTTAAAGGAAATGGAGGCCGTTTCAAAGGAGAATTGCAGGAAGGCGGTTCTGTTTATCTCGGTCTTTGGAAATTTAGCAATCCTGTTTGTTTTTAAATATTTTGATTTTTTGATCACAAGCTGGAATCAGGCAACTTCTTCCGAGCTTGGACTGTTACATCTGGCGCTGCCGATCGGCATTTCTTTTTATACCTTTCAGACCATGTCTTATACGATCGATGTTTATAAGAAAGAAGTAAAGGCACAACATAATCTGATTGCTTTTGGTATGTATGTCAGTATGTTTCCGCAGTTGATTGCCGGACCGATCGTGCGCTATCGTCTGGTGGAGAGTGAGATGAGGAACCGGACAGTTACGGTAGAGCAGTGGGTTCACGGAATGCGGCGGTTTTTGATAGGACTAGGGAAAAAGGTGCTGTTTGCGAACCAGATCGGTGCGCTTTGGGATGATATTTCAGGCACGGCAGGTTCAGGGCTAAGTATGGCAGGAGCGTGGATAGGAGCAATTGCTTTTACATTCCAAATCTATTTTGATTTTTCAGGATATTCGGATATGGCGATCGGATTGGGTGAAATGTTTGGATTTCATTTTCCGGAAAATTTTTTACATCCGTATGAGGCAGAAAGTATTACAGAATTCTGGAGGAAATGGCATATTACATTAAGCGGATGGTTTAGAGATTATGTTTATATTCCTTTGGGAGGAAACCGGTCAGGAATCATAAGACAGATATTTAACCTGTTTATTGTTTGGTTTTTGACCGGATTCTGGCATGGTGCTTCCTGGAATTTTGTTCTGTGGGGGCTTTACTATTTTGTGCTTTTGGTTTTGGAAAAATTATTTTTATTAAAGGAAACAGAGCGTTGGAGGAGGCTGTTCCGACATTTATATGCTAAATTTTTTATTATTGTTGGCTGGACGATTTTTGCCAATGAGGATTTTTCACAACTGGAATCTTATTTAAAGACGATGTTTGGAGTGAATGGAGAGCTTTTTAATTCTGAGGCTGTTTATCAATTCAGGACTTATCTGCCTCTTATGGTTATTTTAGCCCTTGCATCGACGAGGATCCCCGGGTTTTTATATAATAAAGGAAAGGATCTGTTAAAGAAAAGTGGTTGGAAGTTTATTTTGGAGCATGGTGAAAAGTTGGAAAATGGAGTGTGCGGTGCTGCAACGGTGGTGATTCTGGTACTGAGCCTGGGAATGCTGATCAGCGGCTCGTATAATCCGTTTTTATATTTTCGCTTTTAGTTTCGCAATCATCAAAAAAACTGTTATGAAGGAAAGGGGATAAAGTATGAGTAAGAAAAGTGGTATTTTTTATATTGTTCTCATTTTCGGAGTGCTGGCTTTTTTTGGACTTTTCCCTTTTCTGGCACAGGAAAAAACATATTCGGAAAATGAAAACCGCTATTTGGATACGATTCCAAAGCTTACAAAGGATGAAGTGCTTTCAGGAAAATTCCAAAAAAAATTTGAAAGTGCGTTCAGTGATCAGTTTGCATTTCGTGACCGGTTTATGGAGATTTCCACTGAAACAAAGAAAATCCTGGGATTGAAGGAAGCGGGAGGCGCTTATTTCGGAAAAAACAACTATTATTTTGCTAAAACCAGAAATCAGGAGATCGATCAAAAGCAATATTTAAAAAATCTTCGTTTTGTAGAATATTTAGGCTCCAGGAATAAGGATAAGACAAGCCTGATCCTGGTACCGTCACCTGCAGTGGTTTTAAAGGATAAGCTGCCAAGCTGCGCACCGTATTATGATGCGAAGGCAATGTATAAGGAGGAGGCATCCATCTTAAAGGAAACAAAGGATGTGGATGTTTATACACAGCTTTCTGAATATGGGAAACAGGAAAATACGGGAAAAAATCAGATTTATTTTAAGACAGATCATCACTGGACGCTTTTAGGTGCCTATGCTGCCTATGAAGCGTACTGTATACAGACAAAACAAAATGTGCATACCTATGGTTATTTTTCGGCAAAAAAGGTTTCGGATTCGTTTTACGGTACGATGTATTCAAAGGTGTTGGATCCGTTTGCAAAGCCGGACGACCTGTATGCTGCCGTTAATGTGCCACAGGCCGAGGTAATCTGTGACGGGGAGGCCAAAAAGGGGATTTATGATGTGGAAATGCTGTTAAAAAAGGATAAGTATGCCTATTTTTTCGGTGGAAACTATGCAAAGACCGAGATCAAAAGTCATAGCAGCGGTTCCGGGAAAATGTTAGTGATTAAGGATTCTTTTGCAAATTCCTTTGTTCCCTTTTTGATGGAGGATTATAATGATATTACGATGATCGATTTGAGATATTACAGAAGCTCTGTAAATAAGCTGATCTCAGAGAAGAATTTTGATCGTATATTAATACTATACGAAATGAGTAATTTTGCGAATGACATTAATTTGTACAAATTAGTGCATTAGTGCAGCAGTTATGTTATACTGGAGAGGATGACTGCGAACAGAAACATACCGGATAAGCTATGCTGCGGAGGACGGTTCCATATGGGAGGTACAAAATGAAGAAGGAAAAGTTCTTAGAGAGAATTTTTATCATATTAATGTGTCTGACCTTGCTTTTTACCGGAGGAGTAGGACCGGGTGTGGAAAGCTTGTTTTCGGCGGGCTTTTTTGGTATAGAGAAAACAGCGAAGGCTGCGGGAAAGTCATGGCCGAAATTATCCAAGGCGAAACAAAAGCGTCTGGCAGCGAAGTCAGCAATATTAATGGATGTTTCTACCGGAACGGTGTTGTTTGAGAAAAATATGCATACCAAGCATTATCCTGCCAGTATAACGAAAATTTTGACAGCAATGCTTTTGGCAGAGAACGCTTCTCCAAATGAGATCATGACGGTTTCCGAAAAGGCGGCGTATGGGATTCATGCCGGAGACTCTACGGTATATTCTGAGCCGGGAGAAAAGCTGACCATAGAAGAATGTTTATATGCAATTATGTTACAGTCGGCAAATGAATTATGCCTGGCAGCCGGTGAGTATGTTTCCGGCTCCGTGGAGAAGTTTGTAGATTTAATGAATGCCCGTGTGAAGGAGCTTGGCCTTACGGATACCCACTTTAACAATCCAAACGGACTGCCGGACAAGAAGCACTATACTTCTGCGTATGATATGGCAGTGATCGCGAGGACAGCGATGAAAAATGATACCTTCCGCAAGGTGACGGCGACAAAGATGTATACCTGTCCGAAAACAAACAAGCATAAACAGACGCGTATCTGGCCGAATCACCATCAGATGCTTCAGGCAGGTAAATATCCGAAATATGTTTATCAATATTGCACCGGAGGCAAGACAGGTTTTACAAGGGCTGCGGGGAATACCTTAGTGACCTATGCAGAAAAGGACGGTCTGGAACTTGTTTGCGTTGTACTAAAGTCAACCAGTCCGGACAATGGGGAACCGAATGAATACACGGACACTACCATGCTTTTAAATTATGGGTTTGAGAAATATCAAAAATCGGTGGTCAGTGAGGATAATTCTGAACTGGAGGGAATGCTGTTCAATACATACGGAAGCTATTTTGACAGCAAAAATTCACCGGTGCATCTTTCTGGGGAGGCATCTTTAGTGCTGCCAAAGGGAGTGAAGCCTTCCGAGGCAGAGCAGAAGATTTCCTATCTTGATAATGTAGAGTTAAAAGAGGGAGACAATGTGATCGGACAGGTGCAGTATACCTATGCAGGAAAGATTGTTGGGGTATCGGATATTATCTATACAAAAAAGACCGAGGATTCGAATGATTCTTTGGATGCTGCTTCTAAGAAAATCGTGGGGGAAGAGATTGATGAGCTGAAGGAAATCCAGAAGAAGGATGAGAAAAATGCCGATTTTTGGCGAAAGGTGAAGAACGCTTTGGAGACCTTTTTTGGATTTTTAGCTGTAAAGATTGTGGTTATTCTTCTTTTCATAGGGGCAATTGTATTTTTCATCATTCGCTTTCATGACAGGATTCATTTGCCACAGATCAATATCCGGCTTCCAAAGCGCCGCAGAAGAGATATGCGAGGTTCATACAGAAGCTCAGGAGGATATCGAAGCAAGAGGGCTAAGAGGAATTACCGACGCCGACAGCGCGGTGAGAAAAGAAGCAGCCGCTCGGAGCTTGATTCGGACAGACGGCGGAGAAACAGACGCAGACATTACGAAACCAAGTCTGCCGTTCAGCCGAAGGAGAAAAAGAGAAAGGGCGTAAAATACAGCAAAAAGCATCGAAATACGAAAGAAAGCTTTGGCAAGAATTTCTTTGATTTTTAAAAAAGAAAATGATGATAATAAAAAAGCGTCTCCGAGGTGATTCGAACACCCGACCTACCGCTTAGGAGGCGGTCGCTCTATCCAGCTGAGCTACGGAGACACAACATAACTATATTAGCACATCAAAGGGTCAGCGTCAAGCTTTGGCTCGATAATCAGGAGAAAGAGAGGAATTTCATGGCGGAAGATCAAAATAATAATTCAGACTATGAGGATATTTGTTATATTTGCAGACGACCGGAGAGTATTGCAGGAAAGATGATCCATATTCCGAATAATATCTGTATATGCAATGATTGCATGCAGAAGACATTTAATTCCATGGATCAGATGGGACCGTTATTTAATATGCCGCCTTATATGGATATGTTTGGCGGGAAGATGCCGGAGCATGCAGAGGTTCCAAAAAACCAGAAGCTAAAGAAACGTGCAGAAAAGAAAGCAAAAAAGGAAAAAAAGCCGGATGGGATATTTGACATTGAGCACCTTCCGGCACCTCATATCATTAAGGGCACCCTGGATGAATATGTGGTAGGACAGGAATTTGCGAAAAAGGTGATTTCTGTAGCCGTTTATAATCATTATAAACGGGTTTTGACTGATGATATGGAAGATGACGGAGTGGAGATCGGCAAGTCCAATATGCTGATGGTCGGACCGACTGGCTCCGGAAAAACATATCTTGTAAAGACTTTAGCCAGGATGCTGCAGGTGCCGCTTGCGATTACTGATGCAACATCCTTGACAGAGGCAGGATATATTGGTGATGATGTTGAAAGTGTGATTTCGAAGCTTTTAGCAGCAGCGGACAATGATGTAGATAAGGCAGAGCATGGCATCGTTTTTATTGATGAAATTGATAAGATTGCGAAAAAGAGAAGCACGAACAGTCGTGATGTCAGCGGAGAATCCGTACAGCAGGGGATGCTGAAGCTTTTAGAGGGCAGTGATGTCGAGGTGCCGGTGGGAGCTACGAGTAAAAATGCGATGGTGCCGATGACGACGGTAAATACCAGCAATATTTTGTTTATTTGCGGTGGGGCTTTTCCTGAGCTTGAAAAGGTGATAAAAAAGAGGTTGACCAGGCAGTCGGCAATCGGCTTTAATGCGACACTTTCCGATGAGTTTGATAAGGATAAAAACTTGCTGCAGAAGGTGACAACGGAGGATTTGAGAGAGTTTGGCATGATTCCGGAATTTTTAGGAAGACTGCCTGTGGTTTTTGCCCTGGAGGCAATGACAGAGGAGATGCTTGTACGTGTGCTTGCTGAACCGAAAAATGCAATTACCAAACAGTACCAGAAGCTTCTTCGATTAGATGAGGTGGATTTGATCTTTGAGGAGGAGGCTCTACAGGAAATTGCGAAAAAGGCAGTGGAGAAGAAGACCGGTGCCAGAGCACTTCGGGCAATCATAGAAGAGTTTATGTTAGATATCATGTATGAAATTCCAAAGGATGATCTGATCGGACGTGTGACGATTACGAAAGAGTATATTGAACATAAAGGAAGTCCGAGGATAGAGATGCGTGGCAGTGGGAATGCCAAACTCTTATCACAAAAGGATGGTGTAACGGAAGCATGAACCGGGAAATACCCTGTCTGATTACCGGTCGGAGCATTTTCAAAGTAGGATGCTCCGTCTTTTCTTTAAAATCGAAAGTAGATAAATGGGTTGTAGGTTGAATTGATCAAATAGAGGACACTAATCAAAAACATTCCGGTTACGAGCAGATATCCGGTTCCGGCGAAGATTATTTTTGCAGCTTTGTGACCGGATAATTTTTCTGCAAGGGCTTCCCTGATCAAGCGGTAAATCGGGATACTAAAAAGGATGCCGAGGAACAGGTATATTCCGTACTTGGCAAAATATGCAGAAAGGATTTCTGATGTTCCGGTGTTGATATGAAAAGAAAACAGCGCTTTAAAATATCGAATCAGATGATTCAGACCGTCATCGCACCGAAAGATTACCCAACCAAGTACAATGACGAATAATGTGTATAAATGCTGGAAAAACCTCGGGATTTTTTCCAGTATTTTTTTTAAAAAAAGTTTTTCCGCACTTTGGAAAATAAAGTAGTACAATCCCCAAAGGATAAAATTCCATTCGGCTCCGTGCCAGATGCCTGTTAATGTCCAAATCACAAACATATTAAAATACATTCTTCCTGTTCCCTTGCGGTTTCCGCCAAGTGGAATGTAAATATAATCTCTAAACCAGGTAGTCAGGGAAATATGCCATCTTCTCCAGAAATCTCCGACGGATTTTGAAATATATGGAAAATTGAAGTTTTCTTCAAAATGGAACCCAAATATTCTTCCAAGTCCGATTGCCATATCCGAATAGGCAGAAAAGTCAAAGTAGATCTGCAGGGTATAAGTAACAGCGCCAACCCAGGCGAGGGGCATATCTACCGATTTCATGCCAAAAATCAGGTCGGCAAGTGCTCCGGTGTTGTTTGCAATGATGATTTTTTTTCCGAAACCGATCATAAAGCGTTCTAATCCTTCTGCAATTTCATCGATATCTATATTCCGGTTTAATATTTCATCTTCAACTGTTTTATAGCGGACGATTGGTCCGGCAACTAATTGTGGAAACAGAGAGACATAGAGCATGACATAAAAAGGATTTTTTTGAACGGCAACATCCTTTCTGTATACATCGATCACATAGCTCATTGCCTGAAAGGTGAAGAAAGAAATACCGATCGGCAGTATGATCCGGGTTTCCGTCAAATCTGTTCCGAAAATACTATTTAGATTGCGGATTAAGAAATTTGTGTATTTGTAGTAACCGAGACAACCAAGGTTTCCTGCAACAGTTAAAATCAGGAAGAGCTTTCTCAGGGCTTTTTTTTCCGTCATTGAAATAAAAAGTGCAAATAAATAGTCTGCAGTGACAACAATAATCATCAAAAGCAGATAGGAAGGTCCGCCCCAGCCGTAAAAAATCAAACTGAATATTAAAAGAATGTAATTGCGGCATCTGGCCGGTGAAATGAAATATAATATTAATAAGATCGGTAAAAAGGCAAATAAAAATATTGTACTGCTGAAAACCATGATTTTTCTCCTGTTTTAACCTCATGCCGCGAATGTAATGAGCGACTAATTATCAGAGATTCCTAAGTGTATTTTAAAGGTGGATAATGAAAAGTGCTTATCTGATTGATTGGGCAGGTAAACTACATAGTCCGGTTTTTCGGACTGCACATAGTCGGCGAGTGTTTTCCCGGATTTGTTGGAGCGGTAATCTACCGAATGCATTGTGGAAAAGCTGCAGGTGCAGAGCGCTTCCAGACTGTTTGTATAAGAGCTGCCGGATATAAAGATGGAAGGAGCCTCTTTTTTATCAGTTTTTACAAAGGTACTTGCATAGTCTCCGCCCATAAAGGCAGTTGCATAGGTTTTCCCGCCACCGAAAATGGCAGTTTTGCTGGAACGCCGTTTTGCATAATATGGAAAATCTGGTCTGACGGAAAGGACTTCCTTTTCCGGTGTGAGTGCATAGCCAATCCTCCTATTAAAGGAGCCGTCTATAACTCGCTTTTTTTGCCGGAAATCAGAAAGCTCCTTTACTTCTATGTCAGGAAATTGTTCTTTTACAATGGACATCAGCTTATGGTAGATGAGCATTTGTCCGGTAAAATTCACATGATGATCGGTAGAATAATATACATGTTCTTTTCCTTCGAAAATATCCTTTGCATCGAGAAAAATAACATCATCAGAAAGTTTGGAACGCAGCAGACTGATCAGGTGGTCATAATCTTTTTCGGAATCCGGATAATAATCCGGGAGGTTTTTGGTTTCTACAACATCCTTTCTGGGAACATTTAAATAGATAAATATAGAGCCTGCAGCTTTTATTTTTGCAGCTTCTTTATTGATAAGCTCCGCACATTCCTTGACTTCCTTTTCATAGGCCGCCTCATCTGTAATAAGCTCCGGTTCCTGATAGAGCTGTTTATTTTTGCCGATAGCAATACTGCCTGCCCATTTCTGCTGAAGGACATCTACAATCAACCAGTTATAGGCACGGATCATTTTGTCCCTTCCGGTAATCTGGTCAGAAAAAGCATCAGAGAGTGTGTTTAAATATTCTGTTTGTATAAGCTTTTCGCCGGAAAAAGCCGGAAATTGTTTTAAGGCTCTGCCTTCGATCAGGCTTTTCTCTTTTTTGTTATTAAATGTAGAAAACCCCATACATATGATAAAGAAGGCAAAAAAGCCGATAAAAATTCCCTTGACCCACTTCATTTGTAAACTCCTTTCCAAAGCTGTGTTTTTATGTAGTTATTTACTTATATTCCGGATGGCGTTGTATACCCGCTCACAATTTTTCTGATCCGTCTTATAGTAAAAAGCTTCTACCCGCTTTTCATATTCCGGTTCCATTTTCGCATCGCGTTCAATTGCTTCGATAAGCTTCAATACGGTATCTTCATAAGTATAGCAGACAGGACCGAAGCCGTCACGTTCATAATCAAAATAGCCTTCGTCATAGGTCTGCTCCTCAAAAAACTGTTCCCTGTCAAACTGTGCATAGACAACCTCCTTCTTCATATAGGCAAAGTCAAAGGCAACACTGGAATAGTCGGTCAGCATTAAGGCGTTTTCTAAAAATTCTTTTTGATAATTTAATTCCTCGTTTTGGATATGAATGATATCATTTCCGGTAAAATCGCCAAGCTGTTCCATGTGATTGATATGGAGACAGAACTTGCCGGTATATCCATGCTTTTTCATGCAGTCTAACAGGCGCTTGTCGTGTATCAGTCCATGATAAAATTTAAAATAATCTGTGTTTCTAAAATTTGGATTATATATCCTTTTTCCGGTAGACGGATCAATGCTGTTTGCTAATGCTTTGCGCCAGGTTGGAAGGATGATCAACTGCTTCTTGGTTTGCCCACCTGTTAAATTATCAAATCGTGGGAAACCGGTCAATTTCACCTGTTTGTCTGTATAAAAATAGTTTCCGTTTATGATGGAATTATATTCCGGTTTTGCTCCTGTCACAAAGAGGGAAATATTTTTATCAAAGTGATTTAACCAGCCGGAGAGATCGTCCTTTGTCAGACCATGCTGCAAAAAGACGATGTCAAAATGATAAAGGTTGCTCATATAATTCCTAAGTCCCGCAAAGGCATTGATTACATATTCATCAATCTGGGCAGAGATGATCTTATCTGCAGCCAGAAAATGCAGCTTATACTGGAAGGAATCATGAGGAAGAACCTTGCCGAAGGCTTTCAGCCGCTCATAATCCACGGATTCACTCGAAATATCAAAGCAGGGCAGGATATCTTTTGTATCTATTGTACTTAAATATCGGAACAATGCCTCTCCGTTGTCTCTTGCCAAATTGATCCGGTCGGAAATGATCCAGATCTTTTTTTTCTGTTTCTTTTTAAAAAGCCTTAGGGCATAACGATAAAAAAGTGCTGTATTTTGCTTTTTTTCACGGAGCTCTCTGCAATATGCTTTTTCAGATTCATGATAATTTTCTTTTGTCATGCGTCTGAGGAGAAGCTTTTTTTCACCAACGCAGTTTAAGATATATTTTCCGATTGTAGTATAAGAGGATGACATGATCGTGGTCAGTCCTGTGAATTTTCCGTAGTTTAACAACAGTGTGCATGGTTTTTCAGCCTTATATTCAAAAATTACCTGTAATTTCAAAACTTTTTTTAATGGAATGGTTACATGATAACCCCTTTGTTTATCATAGGGACCAAAGATACCAATCCTGTCTTTTTGCGGAATATCAAAAAAGTCCACATAGTATTTTTGATGCTTCTGATCAATAAAGGCAATACGGTACATGGAATCCGGAAGCCAGTAAATGCTGTGTCCGGTAATGTGTACTTCTTTGTTTTCAATGCGTATAAAATCAATATAGAACATACGCCTTTTCGGAAGCCGCATTAAATTGATATCCTGAAAGCTCAAAAGACCTTTGTCATACTTTAGATCTTCTGAAATATCCTTTCCGTATTTTATATCCAGAGCCATTTTTAACTGTGCACTGGTACAGTCCTTTTGTTCCTTGATAAAGCGATCATCAATCTGTTTCAGGATCCGGACCAAACCATTTTTATAAGTTTGTTCCTCGTCAGGACTCAGGACTCCGGCAGGTATCGGCAGGCGTAATCGCCATTTGGTATCGTACATTACTAAAAATTGAATATACTCAATGATACGTCCGAATTTTTCCTTTGAAATTTCCAATAGCCTATTAAAAACAAGATCTTCCGTTTCCTGATAGAAGCTTTTCACCCTTGTTGTATTCTGCATAGCAGAGCCACCGGTGTTTCTCATGCGGTAGAGATAAAGACTTTCTCTGATGATTCCGTATTTGCATTTTTCTAATATGATCTGATTGATCAAAATACAGTCCTCACCGTATCGTATGCGTGGATCGAAGGATTTTCCTTTTAATGCTGTGGCACGGACAAATGTGGTTGCCATACTGAGCTGGATCATGGTATAGCTTTTTAATATATCAACTAGTTTTGTGCTTTCGAATTTGTAATCCAGTGTATGATAATTCTCTCGTTGTTCAAAATAGCGTATACGGCATGCGGCAACATCTGCTGCCTCACCATAATAGGAAAAGAAATCAGCAACGTGTGAAAATGCATGAATCTCCCATTTGTCATCAGAATCCAAAAAATTAACAAATTCACCTTGTATATATTCCAATCCCTTATTTCTGGCAGCACTGACACCTGCGTTTTCCTGCCGGACGTAGGTAATATTTTCCGGATAAACGGAAACATATTTCCTGCAGATTTCTTCACTTCGATCCGTGCTTCCGTCATCTACCAGGATCATTTGGATATGATCTTTAAAGCCGATGGATTGGTTGATCACGGACTGCAGGGTTTCTTCTAGATAATCCTCTGCATTATATACAGGAATGATAACTGAAAATTTATATTGATACATGTGTGCACCTCTTTCTTTCAACTGATAGTATACATAAATTGGTCAAGAGCGGAAAAATGTTGTTCTGCTTTTTGTTCAAATTCAGCAATCTGACTGTTGGTAAGCTTGTATGCTTTCGGCTTTTCCGGAGGGTGCTTCAAATCTTGGACAGAAAGAACAGTCTCTTTCGGAATACCAGTGTCCTTTAAAAATTCCATATGCTTGTTGCTATAGCAGATTGGAATAACAGCTTTTCCAAACAGAAATCCAAAAATCATACTGTGAAAACGCGTTCCGATTACGAGCGAGCTGTCGGCAATTGCCTGCAGAATGTCCATTTCATTGGAACCATCATAATTCATGATCATAACTTTTTTTTGCTCCGCCGGGGAAAGCCCGGATAGAATACGCTCAACCGCAGCCTCATCATTTTCGTTTTTACAAAAGGACGATAGAATAATTTCTTTTTTTTCAAGACATGCCTTTTGAATCTGCATTGTTATAAAACGGTCATAGGCATCCGCGAATCCCCCAAGCTCCGGCCGTGCGGTCGCAAAATCCATCAGGGAGATAAAAATCCGGTGTGATTCTTCTGATTTTATCTGAATCGGATAATACTTTTTCAGCATAAATAATATATCAGGAGCATATCTTGTGTTTTTTAGTGAAGAAAACCGTGTATAAGAGGTTTGATCCCTGAAACAGACATCATCCATCCTCGACAAAATTTTTTGAATCAATTCATAGTAAAAGGTGGTGTCTGCAGGACCGTAATTGCAGCCGAGGATGAAGGAATGTTCATTAATATAGCGGTCCAGCAGCATAGGAACTTTAGGTTCCTGGAAGATAGAGCCTCCGATATAAACCGCAGCCTTACAGCCCTTAATATATTCTCCATACAGATTGTTCTTGTGGTGCCTGTAGCGGTAAAAAAAATTAATTTTTCTATCATAAAATTGTTTGGTAAGTATTTTTACATTTTTATATTTTTTGAAAAGGTTTTTGTATTCTTCGTCTGCCGAAAGCAAAAAAAGGACATTCGGATAACGGCGAAACATTATATGTAAAAAAAGGTCGTCACCGAGATTTTTCTGTTTATAGGCATCTATATATACGAAGTCTTGTAAACGCATAGCATTCCTCCCTAAATCTACAAGGAACTGTTCATTACTAATAGTAAACGAATTAAATAATTGCACCATTAGTGTAAGTATACTGCTATAAACTTTGTAAATCAAGAGGAAGCGGAATAAATGTTATCTGATTTCGGAATGGATGTGCATATTTTGTCATAGAATAAAAGAGTGAAAGGAAATGGGTTGTGCTTATGAATGAAAATTGTAGAAATGAGATTCTTTCAGAGAATACATTGGATTATTTGTTAGAGTATTTCATCGATGATGAGGCACGGCCGGAGCTGCAGGATCTATGTTATAATTTGGCTTCGAACCGCTTCGCTGTCATCTATGAGCAGGGGAATGCCTACATGGAAGATACTTCTCCGGGAATTAAGATCATTCCCCGTTGTTACGGGTTGCTTTCTTCGGAGCAGGTTCTTGAAAGTGCTGGAGTGCTGCGTGTCAGAAATCGTCCGGGACTGGAGTATTTTGGTGCAGGGGTGCTGATCGGTTTTGTAGATACCGGCATTGATTATGCTCATCCGGCCTTTATCGGGGATGATGGTACGAGCCGGATACTTCATATCTGGGATCAGACGATAGAGGCTGCAGGTCCGGAGGATGTAGTTCCGGGATTCGGCTTTGGAGTTGAATATACAAAGGAAAACATTGATGCAGCGTTAGATTCGGAAAATCCATTGGAAATCGTACCAAGTCGTGATGAAATCGGCCATGGAACCTTTCTTGCAGGTGTTGCCTGCGGCAGTATTGATGAAGAAAGAGAATTTGAGGGAGTGGCACCGCTTTCTGCTATCTGCGTTGTAAAGTGTAAGCAGGCAAAACAGAATTTGAAGGATTATTATTTTATCGGAACGGATAATCCCTGTTATGCAGAAAGTGATATCATGTTAGGAGTCAGATACTTGTTTCAAAAAGCAAGACAGTACAATATGCCGCTTGTGATCTGCCTGGGAATGGGAACGAATCAGGGTGGTCATAATTGTGGCGGGATTTTAGGAGAGATGTTAAGAGATTATGGAGATTACAGAGGAATTTTTGTGGCTGCGTCTACCGGAAACGAGGCAAATCTTTCCCATCATTACCAAAATAATGCTTTAACGGAAGGGGAGAGAGTGGAGGTTGAGCTTCGCGTGGAGGGATTGCAAAGAGGCTTTACTACAGAGCTTTGGACGAGTGCGACAGATTTATATTCTGTGGGAGTGATTTCTCCGGATGGAGAATATTCAGGTAAAATCGAGGCAAGACTGGGAGAACGAAGGCAGATTAATTTTCTTTTTGACAATACGGTCATCTATATTGAATATCTGTTAAACTCTTATGAAAATGGTGATGAATGTATCCGTGTCAGGTTTCAGAATCCGACGGAGGGCATATGGAGGATTCGTGTTTTTAATGATAATAATTATTCGAGCCGTTTTGATATGTGGCTTCCGATGAAGGAATTTTTGGAGCGGGATATCTATTTCCTAAGACCTGATCCGGATACTACAATCTGTGATCCGGCAAATAATGATGGAATCATAACCTGCGGGTATTATAATTCAGCTGGCAGATCGAGTGTTGCAGAGTCAGGGCGGGGCTTCACAAGGGCAAATGCGGTAAAGCCGGATTTTGCCGCACCGGGAGTAGATGTTTATGGGCCATTGTTTTTTTCCGGACGTTATCCTGCAAATGGAGAAGAGCGATTGGATTATGCCAGGTATGGTTTCAGAACCGGGGCGAGTATGTCAGCAGCTGTGACAGCAGGGGTTGTGGCACTTTTGGCAGAGTGGGCTTTGATTGAGGGAAATGATGCAGCGATGGATACCAATAAAGCAAAAAAATATCTGATACGCGGGGCAGACAGAAGCGGTTTAACCATTCCAAGCAGAATATACGGAAATGGTATTTTGAATCTCTTTGGAGTTTTTGAAAATCTCAGACCTCGTCCGTAAAGAGGTTCAAAAATAGTGCTGATCCTGTTTCAAAAGTTTATAATCCCGTAGAATGACCTGATAACGAAGGTTTGCAGCATTCACCTCGTAGATGTAGCTGTCAATCAGGTCGGGTTCATTCACATTTGAAAGTCCATTGTAGGCATCCTGAAGACTGCGCTGCGCCTCTAAGAGTGCTTTCTTTAGGAAAGCCTCTTTTTTGGCGGCTTTTCCAAGCTTTTTTAATGTCATATGTTTCACCCCGCTTTTTTATTCGCGAAAAAGTATTCTGTAATATATTGTAGGCTTGTTTCTATTATTTATGCATGAAGCTTTTTTTTCTTGCATAAAAATTTAAAAAAGCTTGTCATAGTAAACGAATTAATTAATATTTTGAAAGAGGTATATTATGGAAAACACAATTTACGGAGGGTTATTTTTAATTGGATTTTTGCTTTTTTTGGGGACAATGGGGGTAAATTCCTTTAAGCTTTTTCTGAATTTCGTGATTCGAAGTCTGTCAGGTATGATTATGATTGGGATTTTGAATCTTCTTTTGCAGAATTTCCGACCGGAATTTGTCGTCAGTATTAACGAAATTTCGGCTGGGATTTGTGGCATTTTTGGCATTTGGGGTGTGATTTTCCTCTATGCGCTTCGGTATTATTTCACAATTTTTTAAACAAAAATTTATGGAAAATGTATAAAAAAATCTGCAGTTGACAAGCAACGCAGGTCTTGCTATAGTTGCGGCACACCCGAAAGACGAGGAGGTGCAGGGAATGCAGATGGTATGGTTAGAAGTTGTTTTATTGACTGCCGCGTACCGGGATATACGGGAGAGAAAAATTCCAAATCAGCTGATCATCTTTGGTTTGCTGGGGAGTTGTATATTTCGATATGCTGAGAGAGGAATGTATGGGATTTTAGATGGAATTATATCAGGAGGTTTTGTGATTATTCTGTTTTTTCCGCTTTTTCTTATCCATGCATTGGGGGCGGGAGATATTAAGCTTTTTTCTATAGTTGCATTTATGCATGGTTCCTATCAGGCTTTTGTGGTGTGTGTGGTCTGGCTGTTGCTTGCAGGGATTTTTTGTTTATACAGACTATTAAAAAGCGGACGGATGTATCGTCGGGTCATATATGCATGGGATTATTTTGCAAGGGGGAGAGTGTTCCGTGAGCCGTATTATCAGATGGGGAGAGATGATCCGGTCGATACGGTTCCGTTAGCACCATTTCTGGCAGCAGCATATGGAATTGTGATGGTGGGGAGGTGGCTGAAAGTTTGGTAAAAAAAGTAAGGCTGGCGTTCTTTGACAGGGAGCGGAGCATGACAATGTTAGTAAATTATCTTTGCAGAGAAAAGCAGAATCTGATCGAAACCAGAGTTTATACAGAGGAGAGGGCTTTGACGGAAGCGGTAGAGAGGGGAGGAGTGGACGTATTATTGGCTACAGAAGTCGAGGAGGAGTTTGTAAAAACTTATAAGGAGAGACTTCCGCAGATCATATTGCTTTCTGAAGGAAAGTCCGTGGAGGAGCAGTCGGAATTTCCGAAGGTTTTTTTATACCAGTCTGCATCGGAGATTGTGAACGAAATTTTAGAGGTTTTAGCGGAAAATGATCGAATTATATATGGTGCCGATATCGTTTTAAATCAAACAGTGGAAATGATCGGCGGGTATGCACCCTTTGGCGGATGTGGCGTGACGGGATTTTTGCTGGAGAAAGCAGAATGCTCATCGGCAGATAAGAGAAGCCTTTATATCAGCTTTGAGGAGTTTCATGGACTGTCATATCTGCAGAAAGGAAGAAAGGGGGAAAACCTGCATACCGGGAAAGGAATGTCAGAAGTGCTTTTTTACCTGCGGCAGGGAAAAGGAAAGCTCTCCTTTAAATTGGATTCTATCGTGTTCTCAAGAGGAAATTTGGATTATCTGTTTGCCGTAGAGGATTACAGAGATTTGCAGGATATGACACAGGGGGATGCTAGAGAGCTTTTACGGGTTTTGCCGACTCAGAAAAAATATGAATGCTTTTATTTTGATATTGGTCTTTTGTCAAGGGCGACTTTGGAGCTTTTGGAAAGCTGTCGGGTGATTTATATGCCGGAAGCAGTTACGCAGATGCAGCTTTCGAAAAAAGAGGCATTTGAAAGGAATATGTACCGGGAGGGAAAGGAACAGTTAGTAAGGAAAATCCAATATTTTCAGGGCAGGAGGAAGCAGTGACAACAGAAGAAAAGAGAAGCTGTCAAAGCAGGATTAAAGAAAAAATTTTAAGTCAGGCATCAGGCGAAGACAATTTATCAGATGACGAATTATTGGAGCATATTGAGGAATACGTATTTGAAATAGGGCGCGAAGTATATCTGTCTGTTGCTGAGAAGAAAGAGATGATCACGGAGATTTTTAATTCCCTCAGGAGACTTGATGTGTTGCAGGAAATCATTGAAAATCCGGATATAACAGAAATTATGGTAAATGGGGCTGATCATATCTTTGTCGAGGAGGCAGGAAAGCTAAGGAGATATCCAAAAACTTTTTCCAACAGGGAAAAGTTAGAGGATGTCATTCAGCAGATCGTGTCAGGAGTTAACCGGAGGGTGAACGAGGCAAATCCGATTGTAGATGCCAGACTATCTTCCGGAGAGAGAGTAAATGTGGTATTGCCGCCCGTGGCAATGAATGGTCCGATTTTAACGATCCGTAAATTTCCGGACAAGCCTCTTGCTATGGAAAATATGATAGAATACGGTTCCATCACGGAAGAGGCGGCTGAGTTTTTAGAAATGCTTGTGAAGGCAAAATATAATATATTTATCAGTGGCGGAACAGGTTCAGGAAAAACAACCATGTTAAATATTCTTTCGGGATACATACCGGATACAGAGAGGATTATCACTATTGAGGATGCTGCAGAGCTTCAGATTCAGGGAATTCCCAATCTGGTTCGCCTGGAAGCAAGAGATGCCAATGTGGAGGGAAAGAATGCAGTTACGATCAGGGATTTAATGAAGTCAGCCCTGCGTATGAGACCTGACCGGATCATCTTAGGGGAGGTCAGAGATTCTGTGGCTTATGATATGCTGAGTGCAATGGGGACAGGACATGATGGCAGTTTATG
>CADBMH010000240.1 GCA_902795705.1 uncultured Lachnospiraceae bacterium
AATTACCGGAAGCTTGACGTTCTCGTGATGAATCCGAGTGCCGCTGACATAAAGAAATATGAGGAGTCGAAAAAGACACAGGTTTCCGCGGGATATCTGGTGGCGGTTGCCGCGGCATTTGTGGCACTTTTCATTATCTATTTTATGATCCGGTCCAATGTGGCATCGAGAACCGAGGAGCTTACTGTGTATCGTCTGATCGGCATTCAAAAGGGCAGTATTATGAAGGCTTATATGTTAGAGATGTTTCTGGTGACTTCGTATACGATCCTGCCGGTCTGCCTGATCACGAGCGGGGTGATTCGCTTTATCGGCTCTATTCCTTCCCTGGAGCTTGCACTGATCTTTCCGTGGTGGGCTGCGGCGCTTTTGATCATCGTGCTGTATGCTGCAAACCTGTTGATCAGTGTTCTGCCCGTGTGGAATATTTTGAGTGAGCAGCCGGCGGTACTGGCAGCAAGGCGATGAGGAAAGGAATAGAAGAAAAAAATCCGCATATATATAGAATAATCCCTCGCAGAGGAGCTGCAAATCTGTTTTTATAAAGCGTTTACATAAAAAATGATTGTCTTTTGTTATTGTGATTTTTGCAGCTCCAAAGGAGCATTTTATCGTGAATTTTATTAAGAAAAAATTAGCGGATTTTTTTCGCTGCAAAAAAGGGATCAATAAAAAGGCATTATGCTTAAAAAGATCCTGGGATGAGGTTTCCCATCTTTTAGATGCAGCATGCAAAAAAAGGGGAAAGCCGAAAATCAAGAAAGCTGCCCGTTCACAGGAAAAGCAATTGTGACCTTAAACAGATCTCCGTCGATATCCAGGGCAAAGGTACCGTTCATCAGCTCGACCAGGCTTTTTGTAATCGACAGTCCAAGCCCGTTTCCTTCGGTATTTCTGGAGCTGTCCCCGCGCACGAATCGTTCCATCAGCTCTTCACTGGAGATGTTTAACGCATCCTTGGAGGTGTTGCGGAAAATAATCTGCACGGTGCCGTTTTCTGCAGTTTCATCGATATAAACCCTTGTTCCTGCTAAGCTGTATTTGCAGATATTGTTCATCAGATTATCAAAAATGCGCCAGAGATGCCTGTGATCTGCCTGGATTACAGCAGGCTCATCCGAAGACCGGACAACAAGTGTCAAATTGTTTTTCTCGCAGCGTTCTTCAAATTCTCCGACTACCTGTGTCAAAAGAATCCCTAAATCGCAGTCGCTCCATTCGACGGAAAGGCTGCCACTGGATGCTTTAGACGCTTCGATCAGATTTTCAATGAGTGTTTTTAAACGCTGCGACTGTCTGCGCAGTACCCCGATATATTCTTCCCTCTCCTCGTCTGTAATTCCCTCTTTCTGCAGCAGATCCACATAATTGATGATCGAAGTCAGCGGTGTTTTAATGTCATGGGAGACATTTGTGATCAGCTCTGTTTTGAAGCGTTCGCTCCTCATCTGCTTTTCCACGGCGAGCTGCATGCCGGTGCCGATCCGGTTCAAATAGCCAGCATGGTGCTTAAAGGTGCTTTTCAATTTTTTTGTATCCAATTGATAAGACAAATTGCCCTCCGCGATATTTTTCACGCCCTGCTGCAGAAAATACCACTGCCGGAAGGTAAAGCCTAAAAAAGCAATGTCTGCACAGATCAGGACAAAGAAATACAGGAAGATTCCTCTGCCGGCCCTGAAGGAATAAAAGGCTTCAAAAAGAAAGGCGGGGAACAGGACATGAAGCCATAAAAATCCCAGGATAAAAAGCACGGACTTTACACTATAGCTTGTATTTGCCATAAAAAAGCGGAATAGCTTCATAAATTTCCCTTTCATGCGGATCCCCCATCTCTGTAATGTAAAAAGGAACAGGTATTCTTTAAAAACATGCGCATGGATCCGGTGCATCGTATTTGCTAAGAATACTTCGGCGATTACTGCACCGTAAAAGAGAAGAGTGGCAAGAAAGATACAGTGGCGGAATGCGCCTCCGGAGTATGAATTGAAAATGCTCTGAAGCTCGTAGGCAGCATTTTCCGCTAAAAAGGTCTCTGCCAGGAAAAGCGCGAGGACGAGGAATGCATATGGAATCTTATGCCAGAAGGATATATCGACCTCTTCCCCTCTTTTCGTATAGCCGGCGCTGATGATCGTGATCCACAGGCAGAAAATAAATCCAAGCAGAGAAATTACAGTGCATAGGACAATGGAAAAGCGGTTGTTGTAAAACCTTGTGAGCCAGAGCTTTTCGGTGCCCACAAGATCCCCTTCGGAGACCTTCACATGCTCTGCGACAGCCGTTGTAACATAAGCGGTTCTTGTGGCATTGTCAAATTTGCTGTCATTAGATTCGTCCTCCTCGTCAAAATCGTCTGTAATCTGTGCAAGAGGCTGCCCGGAAGAATCAAGATGCTGTGAAGGCTTATATAACAGGGCGGGAATCCATGCAAGTGAGGAATTCCAATAGGAATGTTCCGTGGAAGCTTTGTAGGATGTGGATTTTTCGCCCGTGTAAAACGGTGTATGTGACAGTCCGGCATTGATTCCGCGGTCCGGATCGGAATAAAAGGTGTAGAAGGATTCCGACTCCAAAGACATTTCGTAGGGATCCGGAGCAGATTTTAACAGTATATCAGAAGCTAAGGCATCGTTTGACAGATATTGCTCGGAAAAACGAAGATATACATTTCCCTGCCGGTGCCATATCTTATCTGTATAGATGCGGTAATGATAATCGTAATAGTCCTGTGCAATAAGATACTGAGCGGATTTGTAATTTTCCCTCAGAACCTCTTCTAAGGAATTTTGAAATATGCCCAGATAAGTAATAAAGGCAGTAAGCAGTATACCAAAGAGCAAACTGACCGCGAAAAACGGCAGCAGAATGCGTGAGATCACGCGGCAGAATCGATTATATTTTAATTTGTTCATAAGTCCCCTCCTCAAAAATGTACCCTCTCCCCCAGACAGATTTTAAATATCTCGGTTCCGTAGGATCATATTCAATCTTTTCGCGCAGGTGGCGGATGTGGACGGCGATGGTTCTCTCGTTTCCAAGCGCTGCATCATTCCAGACCTTTTCATAGATTTCCTTCGGCGAAAAGGTTCTGCCCGGATGCTCCATGAAAAATTTCAGAATATTGTATTCTGTCTTTGTCAGGGAAACCGGTTCTCCGTCTAAGAAAGCCTCTTTTGATCTGTCATTGAGTGTAAGTCCGCCTATGGATAATTCTTCCGGTTTCTTTACGCCGCCGCCAAGCTGCATATAGCGTCTGAGCTGTGATTTGACGCGCGCCTGTACTTCGACCGGATTGAATGGCTTCGTGATATAATCGTCGGCACCCACTGTTAGTCCCAGTACCTTGTCCGTATCCTCTGCCTTTGCCGTTAAAAGAATCACCGGCACATTGGAAAGCTCGCGAATCTTTACCATTGCCTCGATCCCGTCCATTTCCGGCATCATAATGTCTAAGAGCACCAGATGAATGTCTTCTTCCCGGATGATGCATAGCGCTTCTTTGCCGTTATAGGCTTTAAAAACGGTATAGCCGGCAGAGGTCAGATAGATTTCCAAAGCTGATACAATATCCTTTTCATCGTCACATACTAAAATCTGATACATGCTGTTTTACGCTCCGTTCCTGCTTTTTTGATTCCTTATGCCGCATCAATCCTTTGTTTCACCGGCTATAAGGCATCAACTGTGTTTTATTGTAAAGAAACAATTATTAAAATTCAATACATAAAGTGTTTAAGATTTGATTAAGATTATAAGCGACTGCGAATAATACCTCCTTGTAGTTTTTTCTATATTAAGATAAAATAAACTCTGGCGAGTTTATTCAGGAAGTTTCTTCGAAACTTCACTATGTCCAAAAAGCATGGACATTTTAATGATAAAATGACAACATAAGAAGATGTTTTAGTAATAAAGATTTTTCCTCCTTCATAT
>CADBMH010000241.1 GCA_902795705.1 uncultured Lachnospiraceae bacterium
GTATCCTAACCCCTCGCTTGCAAAAATAGAGCCGTTGTAGGAAAGCCTGAATGAGCCTTCAAGTCGTAAATCTCCAAAATCATTACCTGCCCATTTTTTTATCTCGTTGTTCCAGGCCTGGTCGGAGCAGAAAAGAGGGCTATCTTTCAACTCGTTTATCGTGATGTGTTCTTTTTGCGAAAGTGTGTCATTTTTCGGTACGACAAGTCCCCATTTATCGCTTTCGGGAAATTCTATATATTCATATTTCCGGCTGTCCGGCAGCTCGGCAAGGACAAGAAAATCAAGCAGTCCTTTATCCAATTTGTCTGCGACCTGTTTCGTATCTCCGCTTGTAATATGGTAATGGAGGTTCGGATAATTCTTCTTAAAATCCTTTATGGCTCTTGCCAGAAACTTGATTTGATAGGATTCCGCAAGGCCAAAGTATAATTCTCCACCGGTGATGTCATCGAGAGAGATAAATTCCTGTTCAATCTTATCTGCCATCCGGACAAGATCTTCAGCACGATTCCGCAGAAGCATTCCCTCATCGGTAAGACGGATGTTGAAACTGTGACGGGTAAAGAGTTTCTTCCCGAGTTCTTCTTCAAGAGATTTTAGCGATTTTGAGAGTGTTGGCTGCGTCACATGAAGAAACTCGGCGGCACGGGTCATGTTCTCTTCCCTTGCTACCGCAAGGAAATATCTGAGTGTTTTGATTTCCATGAATACCTCCGAAGGAGTAGATTTTGTGATATTCCAAAAAGGAATAGTATGATATTCATTATAACCATTAGCAAGGATTCTGTCAAGAGGCTATAATAGATATTGCAAGGAGGAACACAGGTTTGAGCGAGGCAAAATATGGATATTGAACGGCTGAAACAAATCCTTAATGATGCCGGATGCAGTTTGAATGATATTCAACGCATAGCTGATATGTGCACAGACGAAAAAACGGATTCGGCTATCAAGATGATAAGGAAAAACAGATGCGCTCTTATGGATGAGCTGCATGAAAGCGGAAGGAAGGTTGACTGTCTGGACTTTCTGCTCCGCAATCTGGAAAAAGAAATGAAGCAGGCAGACTAATTAAAACGGAGGTTTCTACAATGATTAAAAAAGAAGAACTGAGTCTGGTACAGGAATGGGACAAGACTTTTCCCAAGAGTGAAAAAGTCGATCACAGCAAGGTGACTTTTGTAAACCGCTATGGCATCACCCTTGCGGCGGATATGTATGTTCCTAAAGGGGCGGAGGGCAAACTTCCGGCGATTGCGGTCTGCGGACCTTTCGGTGCGGTAAAGGAGCAGTGCGCAGGTCTCTATGCACAGACTATGGCAGAGCGTGGATTCCTTACTATCGCTTTTGATCCGTCCTTTACAGGTGAGAGCGGCGGTAATGTCAGGTATATGGCATCCCCTGATATCAATACGGAGGACTTTATGGCAGCGGTAGACTTTCTTTCTCTGAATGAGAAAGTTGATGCTGAGAGGATCGGAATCATCGGTATCTGCGGCTGGGGCGGCATGGCTATCAATACGGCGGCTCTCGATACCCGTATTAAGGCTACAGTAGCCTCTACCATGTATGATATGACAAGAGTCGGTGCCAATGGCTATTTTGACGCAGAGGACAGCGAGGAAGCCAGATATGAAAAAAGAAAGGCGTTATGCGCACAGAGGCTCGAAGACCTGAAGAACGGAGAATATAAGCTGGGCGGAGGTGTTTCGGAAACCGTTCCTGATGATGCACCTATGTTTTTGAAGGATTATCATGATTATTACAAGACTAACCGTGGCTATCATGCAAGGTCGTTGAATTCCAACGGTGGCTGGAACGTGATCGGGGTGGAATCATTTATCAATCAGCCGATCCTTAAATACAGCAATGAGATCAGAAGCGCCGTGCTGGTCGTTCATGGGGATGCGGCACATTCCTGCTATTTCGGCAAGGATGCCTATGCGAACATGACGAAAGACAGCAAGTATACGGACAACAAGGAACTTCTGCTCATCCCCGGCGCGTCCCACACCGACCTTTATGACGGAGGAGATAAGGGATGTATTCCGTTTGACAAGCTGGAAAGTTTCTTTGCTGAGAACATGTAATTGCTCTTATATGGCGGATACCATTGCAAGCAGGGTATCCGTCATATATGTATAAAAGAAGAAGGTACGTTTCATGAATATACTTGTATTGAATGGGTCTCCCAGACCAAACGGAAGTACTGCAGGGATGATAAAGGCTTTCAAGACCGAAGCGCAATCCGCAGGTCATATCGTAAATATAGTCGATGTATGCAGGAAAAATATACACGGCTGTCTTGCCTGTGAGTATTGCCACGGTAAAGGGCAGGGAGAATGTTCACAGACGGATGATATGGCAGAAATATACGCATTACTGCGTGATACGGATATGCTGGTACTGGCCTCCCCAATCTATTACCACAATTTATCAGGGCAGTTGAAGTGCGTGATAGATCGTTTTTATGCGTTATTGTATCCGAAAGCACCGGGAAGGCTGAAGAAAACGGCAATGTTCCTGGCATCTGGTGATCCTGATATGTATGATGGAGCCGGATTCTCCTATGGCGGAGACTTCCTCGGCTATCTTGGGCTTGAAGATATGGGGATTTTTACGAACCATGACAGTGCTGTTATGGAAAAGATCAGCGAGATGGCCCGGAGGTTGTAACAGGATGAAAAGATTATTCCTGTGTCTCTTGTCCTGCTTTTTAATATCTCAGCCTGCACAGGAAGGGATACGGACATAGAAACGGGACAAAAAGCCGAAGACACATCGATCAGTTCCGAACCGAACGCAAATATGGTAATAGGGGATAATACGGAAGACGCAGAAAGACAGGAGACCGGAATGACAGATATGGGTGTATTTAATTTTGAAACAAAAACAGTACAGCTTAACAGCGGGTATGAAATGCCAATTATGGGGCTTGGAACCTATGCGCTTGATTATGATACCTGCGTCAATTCAGTTAAGACGCTTCTTCAAAACGGCGGCAGACTGATTGATACGGCATATATGTACGGCAATGAGGAAGAGACCGGTAATGCTATTGCAAAATCCGGCATTCCGAGAGAAGAAATTTTCTTAACCAGCAAGGTTTGGATTGAACATTACGGATATATGGAAAAAGCTCGGCTCAGGTTATGCTCCGTTGGCATATTGAGAGGGGCGTGGTAGTGATTCCGAAGAGTACACATAAAGAGCGTATGCAGGAAAATTTCGATGTATTTGACTTTGTTCTCTCAGCAGATGATATGAATGCAATAGCTGCTTTAGATAAGGCAGAGAGTTCTTTCTTTTCTCACTATGATCCGTCAATGGTAGAGTGGTTTGTGCAAATGGTTGAAGAACGCAAGAAGCAGCATGACAGTGCGAAGGAAGTTAAAAATTGGTAATGGTTAAAGAGGTGAATGTATAATTGAAAACAAGAATGTTACTGGATATAGAGGTATCTGAGGTAGGTATGGGTTGTATGGCATTTTCCCACGGATACGGAAGAATCCCGGAAGAAAAATACAGTATAGAAGCTATTAGGAATGCTTGTGAACACGGATGCACCTTCTTTGACACGGCGGAGGTGTACAGCCCGAATCTGTCCGGCATCGGACACAACGAATTGATAGTTGGAAAGGCTCTGAAAGATGTCAGGGAAGATGTGGTTATTGCCACAAAGCTGATGCTTCGCGGACTCAGTTTTGGAAGTGTCTATAAGACAATCCGTAAGCACTTGGAAGGTTCACTTGACAGGCTACAGACAGATTATGTAGATATTTATTATCTGCATAGGATGAGCAGCACACCTGTGGAAAAAGTCGCAGAGGCAATGGGAAAACTTATTGATGATGGACTGATTCGTGGTTGGGGTCTTTCTCAGGTAGATGTGGATATCATCGACCGGGCACAGCAGGTGACACCTCTTACGGCGATACAAAACATTTACTCTATGGTGGAGAGGGACTCTGAAAGCGAGATTATTCCTTACTGTATGAAGAACAACATCGGCTTTGTACCGTTTTCTCCGATTGCAAGCGGACTGTTATCGGGAAAGATTACGCCGCAGACGCAGTTTGAGAGAAACGATGATGTGAGGAACTGGGTGCCGCAGCTTTCGAGAAAAAATATTGAGGGCAATCAGCCGATTGTTGAGATGCTTAAAAGCTTTGCTGAGAAAAAGAATGCGACACCCGCACAGGTCTCTTTGGCATGGATGCTCCATAAATATCCAAATGTTGTTCCTATCCCAGGTTCCAAAAACAAGGAGAGGATTTTAGAAAACCTGGATTCTGCAAAGGTTGAACTCAGTGATGAAGAATTCACTGCACTTGAGGCATCTCTGAATAAACTTAAGGTGTATGGTCACAGGGGCTTGGGAGGATTTTAAGAAAAGTAAGAAAGGAAGTGTTTTTAGATGCAAAACAGTAAATTCTTTCCGGAGATACGTGGGAATTTTGGTTTTGGCTGTATGAGGCTGCCAATGAACGGTGGCAAGGTGAATTATGATGAATTTTGCCGAATGGCTGATGCTTTTACCAACGCCGGCTTCAATTATTTTGATACGGCACATGGATATATCGGCGGACAATCTGAGACGGCTATCCGTGATTGTGTGTCAAAACGATATGACAGGAGCACCTTCCTTCTTACGAATAAGCTGACAGAACCTTATTTCAACAAGCAGGAGGATATCCGTCCTTTTATCAGGAAGCAGCTTGGATGGTGCGGTGTCGACTATTTCGATTTTTATCTGATGCATGCACAGGATAAGAACAACTATCAGAAATTTAAGCGATGTAAGGCGTATGAGACGGCTTATGGATTTAAGGAAGAAGGATTGATCAGGCATTTTGGCATTTCCTTTCATGATAAGGCTGATGTGCTTGATATGATCTTAACAGAGCATCCGGAGGTTGAGATTGTACAAATTCAGTTTAACTACGTGGATTATGAGGATGCATCTGTAGAAGGTCGTAAGGTCTATGAAGTTTGCGAGAAGCATGGTAAACCTGTCATCGTCATGGAACCGGTTAAAGGCGGCAGCCTTGTAAACCTGCCACCGAATGCGGATAAAATTCTTCGGGATTTAAATGGTGACAGTAATGCAGGTTACGCCATACGCTTTGCGGCGAGCTTCCCTAATATGGCAATGGTGCTTTCGGGCATGAGCAATATGGAGCAAATGAAGGACAACATCGGTGCCATGCAGGATTTCAAGCCTCTTGATGAGAGGGAGATGGAGGCAGTCCGTAAGGTCTGTGATATTTTTAAGAGTCTGAATCTGATTCCCTGCACATCGTGCCGTTATTGCATCGAGGAAAGCGAGTGCCCGATGGGAATACGAATACCGGATATGTTCTCATCCCTCAATGCTCACGAAGCTTTCCATAATTGGAATACAGGGTATTACTATAACAATATTATTACAGGCGGGGGTCATGGTAAGGCGTCTGAATGTATCAAATGTGGGAAATGTGAAAAGGTATGTCCGCAGCATTTGCCTATCAGAGAGCTTTTGGGTGATGTAGCGAAGACTTTTGAATAATGAATGGAGGAAAACACGATGAGAAAAGAAGTAATGATCGTAACAGGGGCAGGTCAGATTGGCATGGCGATTGCCCGCAGAGTCGGCTTTGGCAAGAAGATTGTTCTGGGCGATAAAAATATGAAAAATGCTGAGACTATCGCAAAGATCATGAATGACGCAGGATATGATGTGGAACCTTCCCAAATGGATCTCTCATCAAGAAAGGACATCCTCGCAATAATCGCCAAGGCACAGCAGTATTGCTTGAAGAAGTCGGCAAAGTCATTGCAGAAGGCGGTGCAGGCGTGACAATCTCCAGCCAGTCAGGATGGCGTATGCCGCAGTTAACGCCGAAACAGGACAGGCAGCTTGCCATGACACCGACTGAAGAACTTTTAAGTCTTGATATCCTTCAGCCTGAAAATATCAAGGACACACTTCATGCTTACCAGATGGCGAAACGCTGCAACGAGAAGCGTGTGATGTATGAGTGTGTCCGCTGGGGCGAGCGTGGGGCAAGGCTGAATGATATTGCTCCCGGCATTATCGTGACGCCGCTTGCGATAGACGAATTCAATGGTCCTCGTGGAGATTTTTATAAGAATATGTTTGCAAAATGTCCTGCAGGTCGTCCCGGAACTGCTGATGAGATGGCAAATATAGCAGAGCTTCTGATGAGTGATGCGGGAGCCTTCATCACAGGCTCTACGTTCCTTGCAGATGGAGGAGCGACAGCTTCTTATTACTATGGACCGTTACAGCCAAATCAGTGAGGTGATTAGAGATGATATGTGAAGAAGAAATAGTTGATTTAAGAATTCCTGACCCTAAGAACTTTGAGGAGGGAAAACGGCTTGCACAGCTTACATTCAAGCTTAATCATACAATGCCGATGACGGATGAATATAATCAGGTTCTTAAAGAATTATTTGGGGATAATCTCGGAGAGGGAAGTTATGTGACAGCTCCGATACAGGGAGCGTGCCTTAACAGAATAAACATTGGCAGGAATGTCATTATTAACAGTAACCTTCTTGCGATGGCAAGAGGCGGTATAACGATTGAGGATGATGTTCAGATTGCGGCAAATGTACAGATAATAACAAATAATCATGACCTTTATGAGAGAATGATTCTGCCATGCAAGCCTGTTCTTATAAAAAAGGGTGCATGGATTGGAGCAGGAGCAACGATATTGCCCGGAATATCCATAGGAGCACATGCAATCGTTGGAGCAGCGTCCGTAGTTACAAAAGATGTGCCTGATTATGCCGTGGCAGTTGGAAATCCTGCTAAAGTGATAAAAATGCTCGATGCTGACAGATTTGAATAAACGGAGGTGTGGCAATGAAGAAATTAACAGCGGTATTTTTGGCTATTACAATGATTTTTGTTTTGGCTGGCTGTGGTGATTCGTCAGTTACAGATACCGGCAGCAAGACAGATGGAGATTTATCAGAAGAAACAGTAACCACCGAATTGCCTTCTAATGAACAGAAAACTACTGACAATACTGATGGTTCTACACAGGATGACAGCAGTGATGCAAGCACCTTGGTAATCTATTTTTCCAGAACAGGAGAGCAGTACACGGTTGGTAAGATTGACAAGGGCAACACCGCTATTGTTGCAGAGATGATAGCGGATAAGACAGGTGCAGATCTTTTTGAGGTCGTTCCTGCTGATGATATTTACCCTACGGATGACTACAATAAACTTACCGAGGTTGCAAAGCAGGAGCAAAATGATAACGCCAGACCTAAATACGCAGGTGAGCTTCCTGATTTATCAAAATATGACTTGATATTTATTGGAGGACCGGTGTGGTGGGGCGATTGGCCTATGATCATGTACACTGTATTTGAAAGCAATGACTTCTCAGGGAAAAAGCTTGTTCCA